>JAFYGL010000005.1 GCA_017543165.1 Victivallales bacterium
GAACACGTTGTTCTTGATGGTGTCGATCACCCTCTGGATTTCAATGTCATTGTAATAGACTTCCTTGGGTGAATAGGATGTGCGCCTGGCCTCCACTTCCTGGGCGTTCATGCCGAAGATGAATATGTTCTCTGGCCCAACTTCCTGACGAATCTCCACATTGGCGCCGTCCAGTGTGCCCAGTGTGATTGCGCCGTTAAGCATCAGCTTCATGTTGCCAGTGCCAGACGCCTCTGTGCCCGCCAGGGAAATCTGCTCGCTCACATCTGCTGCGGGGATGATGCGCTCAGCCAGGCTTACGCGATAGTCTGGCAGGAACACCACCCGCAGTTTGTTGCGCACCTCTGGATTGGAATTGACCGCCTCGGCAACTGCGTGTATAAGGCGAATAACCTGCTTTGCAGTGGCATAGCCAGGCGCCGCCTTTCCAGAGAAGATGAAAGTGCGGGGCACAATGTCCAGTTCTGGATTGTCAATCAGCCTGTTGTACAGCATGATCACATACAGCACCAGCAGCAACTGGCGCTTGTATTCATGGAGACGCTTGATCTGCACGTCGAAAATGCTGTCCACATTCACATCCACATCCAGCGTATCCTGGATAATTTCCGCCAGTGCAATCTTGTTCTGGCGTTTGATTTCCGCAAAGCGCGCCATGAAGTCGTCGTCATCCTGGAACGCCTCCAGCTTCCTCAACTGCGCCAGGTCTGTAATCCAGTCCTCGCCTATCTTCTCGGAAATCAGATTGGCAAGCGCGGGATTCGCGTTCAGCAGCCAGCGGCGCTGGGTGATGCCGTTGGTCATGTTGCAGAATTTCTCCGGCCACAGGTCCGAGAAGTCCCTGAATATGCGGGTGCGCAATATGTCCGAATGTATTTCAGCCACGCCGTTGATTTTGCTGCATCCAACCAGGGCAAGATGCGCCATGCGCACCGCCTTGACTGGCTTCTCCTCGATTATGCTCATGCGCGCCAGGCGGCCAATGTCCCCTGGATAGCAATATGAGATCAGCTTCAGGAAACGCCCGTTGATTTCATAGATTATCTGGATATGGCGGGGCAGCAGGCGCGAGAAGCGCGTCAAAGTCCACTTTTCGAGTGCCTCTGGCAGGATTGTATGGTTGGTATATCCCACGCAGGAGACAGTGATGTTCCATGCCTCGTCCCAGTCAATATGCTCTTCATCCACCAGCAGGCGCATCAATTCAGGTATCACCAATGTGGGATGCGTGTCGTTCAACTGGAAGAACACCTTCTCTGGCAGTTTGTGCAGGCTGTTGCCGCGGGAGATGTGGCGGCGGAGCACATCGCGGACTGTGCACGCCACGAAGAAGTACTGCTGGCGCAGGCGCAGTTCCTTGCCCTGGTCTATGTTGTCATTGGGGTACAGGACACGCGTAAGGTTCTCCGCCTTCACCCTGGACTGCACAGCATCCACATACGAGCCCTTGTTGAAATTCTCCAGGTCGAACTCATTGTCCGACATGGCCGACCACAGGCGCAGCGTGTTCACGGTCTTGGCGCCATAGCCTACCACTGGCACATCGTAGGGCACGCCCTTGACGCGGTCGAGGGGCAGCCAGCACCATTCTTCACGGCAACCATTGTCCACCACCTTGACTTCGCCACCAAACTGCACATAGACCTCTCTTTCAGGACGGCGGAACTCCCATGGATAGCCATACCTGAGCCAGTTGTCAGGCTCCTCTATCTGGGCGCCATTGACGATTTTCTGGCGGAAGATGCCATAGTCGTAGCGGAGGCCATATCCCATGCTGGGCAGATCCAGCGTGGCGAGGGAATCCAGGAAGCAGGCCGCAAGGCGCCCAAGGCCTCCGTTGCCAAGACCAGCGTCTAGTTCATAGTCCTTGGTTTCCTCCCAGGTGTACTGCGTGTCCTTCAATGCCTCGCGGCAAACCTCCTACATGCCCAGGTTGATCACGTTGTTGGCCAGCAGACGGCCAATAAGGAATTCCAGAGAGAGATAATATACCTGCCTCTGGTTGGTGGCTATGTAGTTTTCATTGGTGTTCTGCCATGCATCCACAATCTTGTCCCGCACCGCCAGTGACACAGCCGTGTAGTTCACCAACGGGGTGACCTGCCCTTCTACCGCGGCCAGCGTGTAGCGCAAATTGTGCAGATAATCTTCCTTGAACTTCCTGACCTGTGCCTTGAACGCCTCTGTCTCGCTCTTCTTATGCTGTACAGACATGAAATCTACTGCTCCTTATGACCTTTTTTGAAACCACATGAAAATCACCTTAATTTATCATAGTCTTCAATATATTCTAGTGACAATTCTTCAACAGCATAAAAAGGACTAAATAATCAATCTCCACTGTCACTGCTTGTTTTTTCAGGAGATAATGCCATATTACAGACAATTTAACAAGCATGCTGGAGAGATGGCTGAGTGGCCGAAGGCGACGGTTTCGAAAACCGTTGTAGGCTTTTGCCTACCCAGGGTTCGAATCCCTGTCTCTCCGCCAGTTTTCCACTTAAAAAGCCCCAAAGTATCACATGGTATCACACTTTGGAGTTTTTTTGTCTATGTACTGTTATATTGAAGTCGCAAAAAGTCGTGTACGACGCTGCGCCATTTTCACAGACATTCTGGTGAGCATTTTCACAAAGTGAGGACTATACTGAATACACTATCCTAAAAATCAAACCAGTCTGATACAAAAAATGAACAACATATATTGCCGCCTTAGAAAGCTTCCCAGGCTTGTTTCATTCCCATTTAAATTGGATACTATCGGCTGGACGACAAATATGGCTCTATCCCAGGGAATGTATCTTCCCGACAACTTTGTATGCATCTCCTTCTATCTCAAAAAGTACAATTCCGCCATAAAGAACGACTACATTAAATTTTCCTTCCTGCCAGTGAATTCATACACTGGCGGAAAGGATGTACCGCTCCACGATGAGATTTTCTTCAGTTATAATCCAGACGTCACGGATGCATTGTGCGAACTGTTTGGCACAAGGGAGAAAATGATATTTTACGGAGTTCCTTTCAACGAGCACATCCAGAAAATCATCAAAGAAATACGGCAAAGGCTGGATTCCCACAACGACCTGGGGGTGGCCGATGAGCTGGACACGCTTGCAATTCACCTATTCACCTCAATCCTCAAGGCGGTAAAGCAGGAAAACAACAATGGAAAAGTACCCAACATCAACATTTTCGAGATAGCCGAAGGCCTTAAAAAAGGGCAGAGCCTCAACTCGCTTATCCGCAAATACGGCTTCAGCAGACGCAACTTCTATATCCATTGGAACAATGTGTTCAATCTCTCGCCTGTAAACTTCAGACTAAATGAGCAGCTTGCCGATGCCGCAGACATGCTTAAGGAAACAAACCTCTCAATAAAGGAAATCAGCGAGAAATGCGGTTTCTCAAACATTGTGTACTTCTACAAGAAATTCGGGCAGAAATACGGCAGGACACCCACGGCATTCAGGGCGGAAATGTTTACCATGCGCGGCGTCTAGTACTTAATTGAACAGATTTCCCGCCATTTTGCACAATAGATGAATATATTGCACAATTGAGAACTTGTTTTCTACTTATTTTATGGTAAAATTTACGCGACTGGAATCAATGTTGTAAAGATTTTACACAAAAGAATAAGGAGAAGACAATGAGAACTCTAAGAAAAACCAATTTCACGCTAATTGAATTGCTGGTCGTCATAGCCATCATCGCAGTTTTGGCGGCCATGCTGCTGCCAGCGCTGAGCAAGGCACGCGCAAAGGCACGCAGCATCAGTTGCGTCAACAACATGAAGCAATTGGGTCTTTATGTGACTCTGTATGAAAACGAACATGACGACATTTACATGCCAAGTGTTGCAATGTATATGTACTGGGGGCATCTTCTTTTGAAGGGAGGTCAATTTACAGGTGCTGTCAATGAGCGCAGGGCGGAATTCATTTGCCCAGAAAAGCAAAGCCAGAGTGTTACCGTTAGTGGCGTTGAACGGAAATTCCCATGGCTCGACACAGGAGAGTCATACCATTATGGCATGAATTCGCATTTGCACCGTAAAGTCACTGACAATTCAAAACCAAATGTATTAAGAAGATACGGGCAGCCCAAATACCCTTCAGAGATAAGCAGCATTGCAGAGACCAAAAAGGTCCCTGGCGTGGATAACCAGTGCTACTTTTTCTCTGCCGATGATGGAAACTCAATGCGTCACTTGGACTTTCCACACAATTTTGAGCAAAATGTTACAGTGGGATATGCAGACGGCCACGCCGTCAGTGAAAAAAAGACTCCTGTTCTATATCTTCCTTCTGGCAATCCTGCTTCGTGGCATTATACATCCCATTTCTGGGCATATTATGGCACTTGGAGTGCAGATGTCATAAATTACACCAAGCAAAATTATAATTACTATTAAGGTAATTTCAAAACTATCATCAAAATGCGCGATGCTTTACCATCGCGCATTTTGTGTATATAAAGTTCTGCAACTGACACACGCAGGGAACGATTACTTCATTATAGTTTCCTTTTCCACACCCATCAAAAAATGGAGGCACTCTGCATGCGACGCATTTCCCTGTTCCTGCTTCTACTCTGCGCCATTTCCTTGAGTTATGCCCAGGCGCCTGACTTCCGCCCCCCATTTGACAAATCAGATGTCAAGGGAAGAATAAACATCCAGGCAAATCCATGGTTTCCCATGAACAAGCAGCCCATACACGATTTGGGTGGGCCGAATACCACATGGATCCACCATACGGGGGAGAACCTCTGGGGCCAGGGAATGAAACTGTGCGAGGAATACGGGGTGGACGTATGGGATGTGGAGATCAACGAGCCAAGCGGCTGGCTCGGAACCTACAAGATGATGCTGAAGCAGGCGGAAGCCGTCGGCAGCAAAATCCAGCTGGGCCTGTTCTTCGGCTGCTACTCCAAGACACCTGAAGCAACGGCGAAAGGTCTCATCAATAACTTGAAACAAATCCGCGGGGAACTGAAAAGCAGCCCCAACGTGGCCCGCATAGGCGGTCGCCCGAGGATTGTAATCTACAATCCCACAAAATACAAGCCAGAGCAGTGGAAGGGAATCATTGAGACTGTGGAGGCGGAGTTCGGACCGATGGTCTGGCTGGCAGGCACCCGAAAGCGCATGCGGGAATATCTGCCGTATTTTGACGGCATCAGCGTCTATGGTTCAGGGGGCGTAGCCGAGCAAAAGGCCCATGCCGAGTTCGCCAAGGGCATCTGGAAGGAATATCCGCAGAAACTCAACGAGGGTGCCATCCACAGCACCTACACATGCCACTTCCACATGGGCGGGCTGCCCGTGCCATTGAGCAAGGCATACCGTGAAAGCTGTGACATTGCAATTGGGACCAATCCCGATTCACTCATCGTGACCAACCTGTTCGACCACTACGAGAACTCCCTTGTCTATCCATGCTACGAGCGCGAGGACTTCATGCTGCGCTATTTGCAGTACCGTGTCTGCCGCTGGCAGAAACGTCCCTTCCCAGGGCAAAAGGAGCCAGAACTGGTGCTCACCAATTTCTGCCAGGTGCTGTTGGGACGCCAGAGCATCGACTTTGAGGTGATGGGCTTCCCCCTCAATGCAGAGCCGAAGGAGGTCACCATCCAACTGGAAATTTGCTCAACCTCTGGAGACGTGCTGAAGACCTTCCCCCCACGCAAAATGCTGCTGGACGATTTTCGCGTCGAGACCTATTCCGTGCCTTCGCTGGATTTTGTTGATGAGCGTGGCATTGTGCCCCGTCTAGTCTATAATTGGAAAGGGAAGCGCTACATATTCGCAAACTCCCCGATGACGCAGCTATCCCCCTCCATCCGCTCCTACAGGATGTACTGGGCACGCTCCACCAAGAACCAGCTCAACCACAAGGGCGACGAAAAATGGAGCATGGGTGGATGCACGCCTGGGCAGACCTTTATTTCAGACGCCACGGGCCTGGCCAATTTCCAATCCTACATCATGCCTGTAATGGGCGGCAAGGACACGGAAGGATATCACCGCCACGGCATCCGCCGCGACGGCTCGGAATTCTATTTCACCACCAATCCTCGGGTTCACCTCAAGCAGAACCAGGTCCTGGCCCTTCCACCTGACGGACAGGCTCTCCACTGGTACCATATCGAAATCGAGAATAAGCGCGGGCGGCGCTGGCAAAGCCTTCCAATTTGGTCAACGGACGGTACGCGTGAAGCCCCCGTCACAGTGCCGCTATGGTGTCCAGACGGCACAGTGCGAGACTTTTCCATCGAAGGCGCCAGAATCCCCTTCTGGTACTACCCATGCCAGAGGAATGCGGGAAGGGTCCTTCTGGATGTTTCAGGCTACGGCCACCATGGTTTCATCAATGGCGGAGGATATGGCGGCGGCCATCTCGGCTTTACGGGCTACAACTACTATCACAACGGCCCCATTTCGCCAGACAAGCCATCCATATTCGCCAAGGATGAAGATGGAACAGGCTACCTTCGCTTCTCTGGCAAAGACCATGTGACCATCATGGGCGGCACCGCCATGCCCTGCGCAGCCACATACGAATTGTGCGTGCGCCCTGCCTCCCTCGGCGAGAAGATGGGCCTTATTGGCACAGGCAACAACCAGATTTCCATCAATATGCTGGAGGATGGCACGGTCACTGCTTCACGCCGCACTGCCAACGAAGAGGCGGGCGGGCAGCCAGCCAAAAGCAAAACCAACGAAATTGTCAGCTCGTCACATAAACTGGAACCAGGGAAATGGACGCGTATCGCAGTGACATACGACCTGCGGACCTTGCGGCTTTATCTGGACGGAACCCTGGAAGACGAAAAGCCCAGCCTCCCCAACCGCGGTCACGAGTGGATAAACCACCTGCTGCTTGGAGCCGCCAATAAATGGGTCTGGGAACCCATACAGCGTTTCAAGGGAGACATCAAGGACGTGCGCATCTACGGGCGAAACCTCCAGCCTGAGGAATTCCTCCAAGAGTAAAAGTGGACTGTGGACTGTGGACTGTTATGTGCGTCTTGACGCGCGGCCAATGGCCGCGCGGAGAACCCCGCACGGCAACGGCCCCATGGCAACATCGCGTCCTGACGCGCGGCCATTGGCCGCGCGGAGAACCGCGCAGAGCAACAGCCCCATGGCAACATCGCGTCCTGACGCGCGGCCAATGGCCGCGCGGATAACCGCGCAGAGCAACAGGCATCCAACGCCCCCTGCCACCACAACGAATAGTTCTACTTCTTTGCCCGCAGCTGTACAAAACTGACGCCAAACCAGGGGACATTGCGTATGGGTCCCTTGCCCGTGTTGCTTATGGTCACAGTGTACTTTCCTGGCAACAAAGTCTCCACACCCAGGGGGAACGAATGCACTGCCCAGGCATTGTCTGGGTAGTCAGTGGTGCCATTGTGGATTGTCCTACCCTGGAATACTATCTTGACAGGTGCGCGGCTGGTGGTCCTGTTGTCATCCATGCCGCCCAGCACCAGTTCAGGATTCTTAAGTGCAGACTTGACCTCCAGGGTTACTGTCGCCGTGGTGGCCTTGCTCATGTCGCCATACAGGATAGTGATTGGCTCCTGCTGGAACCACACCTTCCACTTGACGCCGCCCTGGAATGCCTCCGTATCGGCAAAGGCAATGGGCGCATCTGCATCGTACTTTCCTGGCAGCGCGGCTGTGTTGTTCTGCAACACTGGTTTTGCCGCAGGAAAATCCTTCACAAATGGGCGCCCCAGCCTTTTCAACTCGTCAATTTCACCTTCGGCAAGATATGCCACCAGATAGCGTGCGAAAGCAGGAACAGTGAACTTGACATACTCCCCGTCCCTGGTGAACCTCCATTCCACGATTTCGTCAAAGTCAGGGCTGAAGAAATACAGGCCATGCGCATTCGGCGCCTTGACGCTTATGGACATGGGCTTTGACTTGTCTGGCAGATGCTCTGCAATGGACGGGAAATTCAATTCGCGCAGTTTCGGCTGCATTCCCTCCTTGCTCATGGCACCCAGGAAATTGGCAAGGTGTATTTGAATTGAGGCACCAGTGCCGAATGCCTGCCTGTGCGCCTCGACCACCACGCCAGAGGGAATGTTGTCCACTTTCAGCACTGGCTTGCTGACATTGAAGGTGGCCAGCCTGTTGAAGAATGCGCCCCACTTTGGATTGCGCCTGTCCTTCCACACCTCGCCAGGAATCACCTTGGCCTCGTTGTAGAAATTGTAGAAATAGCAGTTGTAGGGTATGCCCGCGAAATAGGCGGTCTTGCCTTTGCCAGTGCCCTTCACAAGCAGGGCTGGATATGTCTCGCCCTTGGAGGAGACGAACTCCGCCGCCACGCTCACATCCTTGTCTATGTTCTTGATTTTCGTAACGGGGCCGCTGTAGGGTATTTTCTCCCCTGGCGTTCCGAATGCCTGGTCCTTTATGACAAAGTTGAAGTCGCCTTTTGCTGTGCCGTCATGGTCGAAGCCCAGCAGTTCGCGGATTGCGAAGTTGCCGTTGTTCTTGTAATCGGGCGTGGTCAATGCCACATTGGCGCCAGTAATGAGTGTGCCGCCGTCCTTGACGAACTCCGCCACCGCCGCTACCTGCCTGTCATTCCAGCATGCCGCATCAATAGCCATTATCGTGGAGGCCTTGTGGGACAGCGCCTTGGCATCCTCCAAATCGCGGTCTATCACGACGCGGTGTGGCGTGTTGTGGAATGTCAGCGCATTGCATGTACTTGCAAAACTCTTGAGCCAGATGTATGAATCCACTACATTCATATCCCGTGTCTGGTGCGAGAAAAGCACCGCCACATCATTGTATGCGTGGGTGTCAATCAGCAGGTTCTGTCGCTCGACTTCCCATTGCAGCAGGGGGCGCCATCCCTGTCCATTGTCGTTCTGGCGCATGTACCACCAGTGGCGTCCGCCCTGGGACAAACCGATGAAATACGACAATATGTCATGGGCAGGTGAGCGTGTGTAGTACAGCGCCCAGAACGCATTGCCAGTATGCTCTGCCACGGCACGCAGGTATTTCATCTCCAGGAACATCAGAGGCCAGTAGTGTATATAGCTGTGGTCTGGTGGTTCGCTTTCCAGTCCGATTGAATCGCCGAATGGAAGATAGCCGCCGATTTCAAGACCAGCCGCGTTATAGGAGTAGCCGCTTGAATTGTTGCAAAGATAGATGCTGTAGGTCGCCTCTGGATCAATGCCACGCAGCAGCGCCCTGCATTCCAGATGGCGTTCCCTTACCTTGCGGGCCCGCCAGTGCACCCATTCCTTGCGCGCCTTGGGATTGCGCCTCGCCCATTCGCCGAAATGTTTTACAACAGGCGCCTCGTAACCAGTGTCCGCGGCGAACTTTTTCAGGCAGTAGTCGCATCCGCAGAGGTGGTAGCCGAAGAACTGTATCTCGTCTATCATGATGCCCTCGCAGGGTGCCTCGGAAAGCAGCCTGTTGAGATTTGCGAACCAGATTTTCCAGAAATCATCATTGTTTATGCAGGTGTTGGCCGTGCCGTAGCCATTTATGTCCGTATTGCCCGTGTTAAGATTGATTGCCTTCCATCCAGGATGCTTTTCGAATATGGCGGCATCCACCATGGTACATGTGATGTGGTGTATGAAGTCCATGCCGTACTTGTGGCAGGCCTTTATCATGATGTTGCTGTCCGCTATCAACTTGTCCAATTTGCGGGCATCTACAAAGCGTGCAGTTGGCTTTTCCGTCTCGTCCTGCATCAGATATCTGCATCCTTCCGACAATATGAAGTTGAAGCCCAGTTCCTTGAGTTCCCTGGCCTTTGCGTCCGCCCATTCCTCCGTTATGTCATTGGGTATTTGCAGCGAAATCATGCGGTATGCCTTTCGCCTGTCCTCCACGCGGGCAAAACGCACATTGGGCAAGTTGCTCTTGAAGTCAGGCAGTCCCAATACGTTCTCACGCGGTGCAAAATACTCCGCCATATTGCCAGGCACGACCTCAGCCTTCAGCCCGCCAAGCAAAATCGCCGCAATAACCAAAATGATGTGCTTTGTATTCATGATGTATTCCCCTTTGTTTGCCGAATCAAAGAAATTGCCCCAAATATATTCCACAAAATGGCAAATTGAATAGGCAAGATTGAAAAAAGTGGACAGTTTTGCAATCAAACGCCAGAAACGGGAATGTAAAATCATGCAATCCTATTCACATTTTCCAGGGAGACGGGATACCGAATGTCCCAATGCACATTAAATTATGCCATGTTCCAACAAGGAATACGAATCAAACTGCACCAATAAACTTATGTCATACACAAATAAAAGCCTCGGCTATCTTTGCGCCATCATCGCCGCC
>JAFYGL010000535.1 GCA_017543165.1 Victivallales bacterium
AGAGTTCCTTGAGGACTTTGATGCGGTCCTGCTTGTCAACGCAGAGGGTCATCTTGCGGAGCAGGAACAGAGGCTTGGAGGAGCCAGTGGAGTAGAACATGTGCTCGGTACGGAACAGGCCGATGCCCTCTGCGCCGAAGGTGCGTGCCTTCTTTGCGTCGGCTGGGTTGTCTGCATTGGCGCGGACGCCCATCTTGCGGTACTTGTCCACCAAAGTCATGAGGCGGATGAACTTGGAGTAGTCTGCGCCTGCGGTGGGCTCCCCCAGTGGCATTTCGCCGCTGGCTGCGACGCCCTTGGAGCCGTTCATTGTCACATAGTCGCCTTCGCGCAGGATCTTGTCCCCGATCTTGACAGTCTTGTTTGCCGCGTCAACTATCATTTCGGATGCGCCGACGATGCAGCTCTTGCCCCAGCCGCGGGCAACCAGCGCCGCGTGCGAGGTCATGCCGCCGCGTGCGGTGAGGATACCGTCCGCAACCTGCATGCCTTCCACGTCTTCTGGGTTGGTTTCTTCGCGGACGAGAATGACCTTCTTGCCGAGGCGGTCGGCTGCGATGGCGTCTTCACTGGTGAAGAAAATCTGGCCGCTGGCCGCGCCTGGGCCTGCGGGAAGTCCCTTGACCAGGACAGTGGTCTTGCCTTCAGCGGATGGTTCGATGATGGGCAGCAGGAATTCCAGGACCTGGTTGGGGTTGACGCGGAGTACTGCGGTCTTCTCGTCGATGAGTTTCTCATCCAGCATGTCGAGTGCCATGGTGACGGCTGCCTTGCCGCCACGCTTGCCGCTGCGGCACTGGAGCATGAAGAGCTTGCCGTTTTCAATGGTGAACTCGATGTCCTGCATGTCGCGGTAGTGCTTTTCCAAGGTATGGCGGATGCCGACCAGCTGCTTGTAGGTGGCGGGCATGAGTTCCTGCATGGACTTCATGTGCTTGTTCTGCTCGGTCTTGGTCTCGTTGTTCAACGGGTTTGGTGTGCGGATGCCAGCGACCACGTCTTCGCCCTGGGCGTTGATGAGCCATTCGCCGAAGAACTTGTTCTCGCCAGTGGCGGGGTTGCGGGTGAAGGCAACGCCTGTGGCGGATGTGTCGCCCATGTTGCCGAACACCATGGTCTGCACGTTGACGGCGGTGCCCCAGTCATCTGGAATGCCCTCGATGCGGCGGTATGAGACGGCCTTCTTGCCGACCCAGCTCTTGAAGACGGCGCCGATGCCGCCCCACAGCTGCTTCAGCGGGTCGTCTGGGAAGTCCACGCCCAGAACCTGCTTGATCTTGCGCTTGAAGGCGTTTGCCAATGTCTTCAGGTCTTCGGCGTTCAGTTCGGTGTCGGACTTGTAGCCCTGGAAGTCCTTGTAGCTGTCCAGCATTTCATCCAAAAGCTTGCGGATGCCCTTTCCGTCGATGGGGTCGATGCCTTCTGCCTTTTCCATGACAACGTCAGCATACATCATGATGAGGCGGCGATATGAATCCCAGACGAAGCGCTCGTTCTTGGTGCGGGCGATGAGGCCAGGTATGGTCTTGGGGCAGAGGCCGATGTTGAGGACTGTGTCCATCTTGCCAGGCATGGACTGGCGTGCGCCTGAACGGCAGCTGACCAGCAGGGGCTTTTCGGGGTCGCCGTATTTCAGGCCCATGTGCTTTTCAACAACTGCCAGCGCGGCATTGACTTCAGCCTCAAGGCCTGCGGGGAACTTTTCGCCGCAGTCGAAATATGCGGTGCAGCATTCGGTGGTTATGGTGAATCCTGGTGGCACTGGCAATCCCAGGCGGCTCATTTCCGCCAGGTTCGCGCCCTTGCCGCCCAGTTCGTTTCTCATGGCTGCATTGCCTTCTGCGGAGCCCATTCCAAAGCTATAGACGTACTTGGTCTTGGGTGCGGTTTTCTCTGCGGTTTTCGCAGTTTTGGTGGCCTTCACTTCCTTGGTTGCCTTCGCTGCTGTTGCCTTGCTTGCGGCAGCTTCCTTTTTCACTGCTTTTGCCATTGTTTTTCCTTTCTTTGTTTAGGGTTTTTGTGTTGAAGCCGCCTGTCCTGACCCTTGGAGATGTCAGGCGAAATCTGGAAACAATCCCAGTGTTCGCCTGACGTCTCCGTGCAGTGTCGCAGGTCAGGAACCATGGTGAGGCGTTGTCCCTTGCCTCCAGACAGCCAATAACAAAAAGGCACTTCCCCGTGGAAGCGCCATGAAACTCTATTGAACCATATATTAGTTCTTCTTTGCCGCCTTGATGGCCTCGCGAATGCGTTCGCGAGTGCGCTCTGCATAGCGGTTGCGACGTGCTCTCTTAAGGGCTTTCCTGTGTTGCTGACCCATTTTCTCTCTCCTGGTTTGTTACAAAATTTTGCTTCTACTGCCAAAAAAAATGCGCAGTAATATACACAAGTTATCCTCTATTTCAAGCCAGCAGGTGCAAAGTTCATAATAGGTCACCCCCCATGCAGAGAGCCAGGGACCAAAAAGCAAAGAAGACAACGCATGTTGCTTTCATCCCCTTCGTTCCATTCGTCCCTGCAATGGGGGGTGTTCAATTACCTTTTTGTTTTTAATGATTTGTATTTCAGTTGCCAATGCTATAAATTACGATGTTTTCAATTGACCAGAACCGCATCGAATCTTCACAGGAGGAAGCCATGCCATTGCCAGATTTAAAACTAACTACTTATGCAGGTAATACAGCAAAAGGATATGTAGATATCAATCAGCTTATTTTGCTGACGGATACTGGCGCGGATGATGACTGGGAATCGCCTGACATAGAGCCAACTGGCGAATATTCCTACTCCACCACGCAGTACTACACCTCGGACGATGAAGTCTTTCTTTCATACGCAGTTTGGAATAATTCGAGTGTGGTCGCCAACCCTTTTAAAATCTCGGTATTGGTTGACGGCTTGGAACGATATAGTCATACCTTAGATGAAAATTTTCCTGCCACTAGTATCATCACCTCCGAAACGCACATAAATCTTGGTCGTTTCACAACAGGTGAGCATAACCTGGTAATTTTCATAGATTCCACTAATGCCGTGGAGGAAGGCAGCGAGGAGAACAATGTGTACAGCCTGTCATTTACAGTGGCACAAGGTGAAAGCGAGCCAGCCACATACCTGCTTTCCACAAACTGGGCACAGAAGGGAGACGATAATCTGACATACGCCTTCAACAGGTACACGCCTGATGACTATCTCACAGGCTGCGTCAGCCTCGCCAATGCGCAGATTCTCTACTACTGGGCGCAACAGGGCTATGACGTGGCCCTGGAGGTCCAGAACTCGGATTCTTTCACCTGCGAGGTCTATAACAGGAATACGCATCAGACAATGTCGTCCTTCACCGTCAACAGCGCAAACATTGAGGAAAAATGCGGAATAACGCTTGACGGATTGAATGACATGCTGTCCGCAATCACCTACGACGGGGCAGACAGCGACGAGGACGGGGACATAGCCGCAATGACTTTGGCGGGAATGATGATTCTGCATGCCCAGGCTCATTGCACTTACACATATTACAGCAATATTGATTCAGAGGAATACGACTATGACCTGACCTCGGCTCCATTCAACCAGAATATACTCCAGAGGGCCAACTTCAATTCCACATACGTCGGCAATTTCACCGCCAGTACCTGGAATACGATTAGGGACAATGTGCTGGACGGCAAACCTGTAATGGTGAGCAGCCACAAGATATCCCATGTGCTCATAGTGGACGGATATGATGAAAATACAGGAGAGTACCACTTGAACTTCGGCTGGGGCGGCGATGCCACGAAAGAATACGTAGAAAAGGAATTTGTCCCACCGGAATTGTATCAAGGTTATGTGGGCAATGGCTGGTACAATGCCGAGGAGCTGGCTGCCCTCGACATGAACTATGCCGTTGTGGATATCTGCCCCAACTATGAAAAGGGTTTCCCCACTTTCACTGAAGGCGGCATTGTGGACGGAAGTTCACTGGAGCCAATGCTGATAGAGCAGGAAAAGGAGGTGGGCGGCGTGATACTGTCCACAGGCATTGATGGGGACTTCTTCGTGCCATTGGCATTGCCGACGGACAATGTCCGCGTCTGCATCCTGGGAAATCTCTACGAGGAGCCGAAGGTCATATTCGCCGAGGCAAACGGTGCGCATATTGATCCGTCGCTGGTGTTGCTGGACACTCTGGATGCGGAAAATCCACCATTGGAAATGAGGCCTCTCAACGATGGCGTGGCCGATGTGTTCCTGGCACGCCCAAGCGGCGAACTGTGGGGCAATGACTACTTGGCCGTGAACAAGGGATACATTGACATAAATGAAGTAAAAAGCGGCATATTGGGCGATACGCCAGAAAAGAAGTCTATTGCCAATCGCAACAAGATATGCGATGTGTTCACTGGCTCTGGCGATGCAAGCGTGCTGCTGCTTACAGACGATGCGTGGGTTATCGAACCCAGCGGCGCCTGCGGCGATGCGCTTTTCCTGGATGACATCTATTCCGCCTCTGGATATGACACCAATGAAAAGGCGCGCCTTTGCCATATAGATGAAATCTACGCTGGCGCAGGGGACGATGTGATTGACATGACCAGCGACAGATATGTTTACGCGGGCAGTGGCATGACCATACATGGCGGTGCGGGCGATGATGTCATCTGGTCCAACCAGGGTTTCAATATTCTCTATGGCGATGCTGGCAACGACTGCATTACGGGAAGCCGCTTCTGCAACGAGATACTCATCGGCGGCACTGGGGACGATACGCTGAACGGATTCAGCGGGGACAATGTGTTCTGCTTCGGCGAAGACTGGGGAAATGACACTGTACAGTATGACGGCTCCGAGGGCAGCGGGACTTTGGTTTTCGTGGCAGGACTTGCCGACTACAACTGGGACGATGTAAACCGCACATTCACCTGCGGAGACAATTCAGTCACGGTAAACCAGCAATATCCCACACTTGAAAATCTGACCATCTACGTGGGTGAAAACCGCATCTACGGCAATGGAATAATAAATTACGAAGACTACAGCGACTACTGCGAAAACCAGAATTCATCAGCGGTAATAGCCATTGCATTTGGCTGAAGATTCAGTGCGGGACGCGGGGCGATATCATTCGCCCCGTTTTTTTATCCCAGCAAGGATTGAAAAAATCAAGCACCAAATGTGCATTTTGCATATTTGGTGCTGAAAATTAGCATGCCAGAATTTTTTTCGCAAGAGTTCAGTGCGGGGCGATACCATCGCCCCGTCTTTTTACTAGGCTTCTGGAACCCTGGCCAGCAGGTTTTCCGCCATGGCTGTGAGATTCGGGAATATGCCTGCCTCCGTGGAGGCCTGCACCAGCATTTCCAGGCCTGGCCTGATGAATTGGCGGTACCATTCCAGACCGTCCTTCTTCCACAGCTTGCCATACGCGCCCAGACATTGAAGCAGGCGCTGGCAGGCGGCGATAGGCAGCATTTCATCCGCTGGCGGAATTGCGCCCAGCAGTTTCACTTGCCTGCAATATTCGTTCCAGATGCTCTGCCTCAAGTCGTGTGGCATCTTCTGGTATGGGTCGAAAAGAAGCGCGCCAAGATCATATCCAGCGGCGCCAAGCCTCATGCCCTGGAAGTCTATCAAATATACCTTGCCTTCCAGTTCCTTTATATTTGCGCTTTGCAGGTCTCTATGCAGCGGCACCAATGGCTCGCAAAGCAGGCGAGAGCGCAGTTCCTTGTATTCCTTTGCCACAGGCCCCCACAGTTCAGGCGCATTGAACAGGCCCTCCAGAATATGGGTGCGGAAATAGTCCCTTTCCCAGTTGTAGAGCCCTTTTGTGAAGCCCCGCTGCAAGGGTAGTTCCTCCAGTTGCATTTGCCGCGCCCCCAGCACATGCAGCCTTGCCACCTGCTCAACTGTCAGTTTCAGATAGTCCTCCTGTATGTTATCTGGCATGAGGTGCAAATCATTCTGCCCCAGGTCCTGTGAGACCAGTTCGCACTTGTCCGCCAGATGTATATACACCTTGGGCACATTTATGCCCAGGCGCGTCAGGAAGTCCGATATTGCGGCGAAACTTGAGTTCTCTATGCGCTTCGGGTTGTATGCGGACCATACCCAGCTCTTGCCGCCGCAGCTGATGCGGCAGTATTTGCGCCCGCTGCCCTGCTTTGCCAATGGCTCCAATGTGGAGGATGCCTCGTCTATGCCAAGAATGTCGTATATGCGCTTGTCTGGCTTGCGTGCATCATCCACAGGCGGCGGCATCTGCACGTCGTAGCCAGTGTAAATGCCGTCCGCATACAGCAATTGGCTTGGCAGATGCGTATAGTCCCACAGCACCACATTGTGCAGATGTGCGCCAGAGGGTACGTTCAGATATTTTCCCAGTCCCAGTGCGCCTGTGCAGACCACGCCCTGCAGTTCCAGTTCGAAGCGGCGCTGCGCCTGCTCGGTTTGCGCGGCCCGCAGGAGAGGATGCCAGCTGAAAGGGCAGTCCAGCGCATCGCTGTGTGCGCGTATGTATTCGTGCGGCGTGCCGATGTCGGACCAGAATGTGTCCTCGTTTGCCACCAGGCCAGCCACCTTTTCGCCATTGTCCAGCGCTGTCTGGAATGCCTTGATTATGTCGGGCGCCTCTTCGTCATCTGGAAGATAGTCCAATGCCCTGCGCCTCAAGATATATACGCCTGAGAATGTGAATCTGCCATTTTCCTTGTCTCTGAATTGCTGGATATTGCCGTTCTCGTCCAGGGAAACCGTCCTTGGCCCCTTGCCTGGAATAAGCAGGACTGTGACCAGATTATGCTCTGCCTGATGTTTTGCAATGAGGGTTTTCAAGTCAAAGTCGATTACAATGTCCACATTGTGCACAAGAAAATCCGTGGCCTGGGTGAGCAGCGACATGCCGCGCCTGAGGCCGCCGCCTGAATTCAGCAGCTTGTCCTCGCAGGAGACTTTCAGTTTCCAGCCGTACGCTTCGTTGAGGCGCCCGCAGTTCTCATAGACGCGTTCTCCCTGGTAGCAGGCATTGACAATGCAGTCCTCTATGCCTGCATTGTGCAGATAAGACGCCACAAGTTCCAGCAGCGGTATGCCGCAGAATGGCACCAGTGCCTTTGGGCGCACCAGCGTCGCTGGTCTCAGGCGCCGACCTTCGCCAGCCGCCAATATGAATCCTGCAAGTTGCATGTTGGGTAAATATGGGCGCACAGATTATTTCAGGTACCAGCAGAGCTGTTTTGCCTGCTTGCGGGCGGCGCGTGCCTTTAAATCCTCTGTCAGTTGCTCTATGAATGCCAGCAGTTTGCTAAGAGGGTGCATTACGGCTGGCGTCATGTAGTTTGGCTTGTTGTGCTCAACAAGTTTCATGCGGGCTGCCAGCGTATCTCTTGCCTTGAGTGCCGACGTGTTCATGCGCTTCATCACCATGCCGCCTTCCAGTTCCTTGCGGAGGGACAGCATCCACGCGAATGCCTCCGCCAATGCGCAGATTTTCGCAAGTTCTGCATTAAGGCTCTTCAGGCAATTGGCGGACAGGTCGTTTATGTTTTCCAGTGATGCCAGCTGGTTAACCATCTCAATCAGGTTCTGCGCCTCTGCGAGATTGTCCTCCAGCCTGACCTGTGCATTGTCCATGGTCTCAAGTTTTTCCAGGGCAGCCTGTGGATATGCGCCGCCATTTGTCACTGCGTATTCATCGTATGCGCAGGCAGCCAGTTCAGGTGACGAGGCCAGCGCGGACAGACGCTTTATTATTTCCTCGTACTGCCCGCCATTTTCGCCGAATTGGGCCAGTGCCCAGTGCTTCAACCCCTCCTCAATGGAAACCAGAGGCTTTACATTCCAGGTGTATTTTGACAGAAGCGCCAGCTGGTCGTAGTGTGCCGTGTCGTATATGTCGTATGCCACCGCGCCTGATATCTTGTCCTCTATGCCTGCCTCAAGCACGTTCTTCAGATTGCTATAGGAAGGCCTGTAAAGCGCACTGTATGAATTGCTTATCACAGGGCATACCCATGAGGCAAAGCCCGCCTTCTTGGCCAATGCGGGGCGGTTTTTCTTGTTGAAGCCATTGTCGCTGTCTTCACGCCAGTGGATTACAGCCTTGTCCCGCAGTCCCGCCGCGAACAATTTTCTGGCGAAAGTGCTTTCCAATGCCCTGGAATTGCGCACCAGCGCGTCCTGCCAGAATATGACCTTGCCTACGCCGCGGTTCACCAGTGTCTTGGTGAGCCACAGCAGATAGTCTGATGCGATTTCATCATGGCCTGCGACACGGCATTTCGGGCATGCGCAGAGGTCGTGGACATCGTCCAGCCGCACATGCACAAATGGCGCGCCATCTGGATAGTATTTTTCCAGGAATGCGGCCAGCATTTCAGTGACGAAGACCCTGTTGTCTCTGGAATATGTGCAGACGCCTTTTTCCGTGGGCTCGCCATTTTCGTCCAATGCGGAGATTTCAGGCATCATGCGGGGGAACAAGGTGTTGTTTCCAAACAGGGAGAACACTGGAAACACCATCAAATCCTTTTCACGCGCGTAGTTTATGATTTCGGAAAGCAAATCTTCCCTTTCAATGGTGGAGGAAATGTAGGTCTCACTGTTCCAGACATCTTTTTCGGCGGAGTACCAGTTCAGGAAATGCTCGTTTTTGAGTTCTTCCCTGTCCTTCATGTTGAATGCGAAGAATTCCGCGGGGTTGTTCTGGTCCTCGAAAGTCGAGTTGGGGAGGCAGTTGTATATTCCAAGGCCCAGTGCGTTGAATTTCAGCGTGGTGATCTGGTCGATTGCCTTCATCCAGTCGTTGAGGTTCATCCTGTCCGTGCCCCAGATTGTATCGATGATGAGGCCTCTGACAGGCAGGTCAGGCCAGTCCCTGATGAACAGGTTGGGCAGTTTCTGCCCTGCCAGGAAGAGACGGTACAGCGAGGCCAGTGTGCATGCCGCCATGACGGCGCCGCGCTGCTGTTGCGCGCGTATTGTGATTTCACTGCCCTGGATGGTTATTTCGTAGTAGTCGCTGCGGCATGCATCAGGCACGCCTGCGAAGTTGAAATCCCCGTTCTCCTCGATGCGCGCCTCGATTATATATGTCTTCTTGTTCGCTATGACGCGGACACCCGCCTCCGACAGTATCGCCCTTATTGACTTTCTCTGCAAGGGCAGCACATTCGTGGTGATAAGCCTTACATCTGCCGACAATTCCGACATGTCCTCCAGCTTGGATATGGATTTTGGCTGGGGGAAAAGTTCGGGGATTTCGTATGGTGTCATTTTTCCAATTCTCCAGTGCCCTGTGCCTTCCAGGACGGATTAAAAATTAAAAATGCGCTGCCATCATACAGTTTTGGCACTATGGCAGTAGCATTGGTAATGTATCGCGAAAATTGGAAAAATCAATCTGGCAAGACGCATTTATCTGCGCGGACAAAAGTCCGCGCATCAGGACGTTGGAAGTCCATGTGCAGGTTCAATAGCCGTATGGCATTCCCGCGTCCTGACGCGCGGCCAATGGCCGCGCGGAACAGCGGGCCGCACATAACAGCGCGCCGAATATTATATATTGCGGTCGGCGAAGTCGTAGTAGAAGTTCCAGTCAAAGGCGGTGAGGGAATGTTTGCCTGTCTTGACATGGTACCCGATTTTGCCTTTGCCGCATGAGACATCGCAGGGGGGCATCTCGTCCACGCCCAGGCCTGGCAGGCCGTACAGTTCCCATATCTTGGAGGCATTGTATGCTGAAATGAATTCGCTCTTGGGGTCCGCAGTGTAGTCCAGACTGGAACTGCCCACATACAGCGCCCTTGGCGCCACCAGCGCCAGCAGCGCGTGCTGGTCGATGGGCAGCAGTTCTTCCTGCCCCGCGAATTCCATCATCTTGTCTGTGAACCAGTTCGGCCTTACGTGCCATAGGCAGCTGAGTGTTTCACCGAAGAGGCGTCTGCTCAATGCGGCTCCGCCGTGCCCCGAGTTGTTGGAGACCACCATCTTGAAGCGCTCGTCATTGGCGCCTGCCCAGAGGCAGGCCTTGCCAAGGCGGCTGTGCCCTACGATGGCGCAGCGGGACGCATCCACCAGTGGCTCCCTTTCCAGCGCATCCAGGATGCGGCTGTATCCCCATGCCCAGCCGCCGATTGCGCCAAGATTGCGCCTGCGCTGGTGCAGTTCCTCCAGCGGGATGTCATAGTCGGGGCGCAGGTCCTTTTCATCGCAGAACAGCGTGAATATGCTCTTGCGTGCGCCGTCCAGGTTGTCTGGGAATATTTCGCCGCAATGCGCCGTCGCCACGGCATAGCCGCGTTCCATTGCCCCGAGGTAGTTCATGAACTCCTGCTTGGGCACACAGCGCCAGCTTTCGTTGGGCGCACCGATGGTATGCCAGAGACGCTGGGATTTGTCATCCACGGGGCCTCTTGTCATGCGCACGTCATATTCAGGCGTGTTGGCCTGGTTGCCGCTGAAGTTCAACTGTATGAATACAGGCGGCTTCACCGCGCTTTTGGGCACATACAGCAGCATGTCGAAGTTGAAGCTGCGGCCATCGTTCATCTCGCAGTAGATGCGGCATTCCTTGCGGATTGCCTTGCCGTCCAGGGCGTCGTCCTTGATGGTCATGGTCTCCACCCGCAACTTGTCTGGCGCTGGCGGCATGAAGCCGTACATGCAATCCTTGAATTGCTGGAGTATTTCAGGGCGTTTGCGCTTCCATTCGTCCAAAGTCGCCGGCAAAGGCGGCAGCGTGTAGGGCTTGACCTTGTCATCGGTTGTCACATAGCGCCTGAAGAATTCATCGCTCCAGGCATTGGTGGCGCGTTCCGCGAGTATGATCTTCTCAGGATGGTCGGGAGTGCGGAGAAACTCCTCAGTTGCAGGCGGGGTGTAAAGTCGTGTCAGCATATTTAGTGGACTGTGGTCTGTGGACTGTGGACTGTGGTCTGTGGGCTGTGGTGTGCGCGGGGCGAAAGCCCCGCGTTCAGAAGGCACGCTTTTCCGCGCGGCCATTGGCCGCGCGTCAGGACGCGTGACTACCATCTGCGCCTGGCAGGGGCAACACTATCTGTAGACAGTTTACAGTCCACAGTCCACTTGTATTCATTTCTTCAGAATCACCATGAATGCGGCGGAGCCTGGTTCGGATTTGACCAGGTTGTAGATGCCTTTCTCGTCTGGCTCGCAGGGTGTGGGTTCGTTGTCGCGGGCGTCGTCCAGTGCCAGATAACTGACGGAACTGGGCTGGAAGCCCTTGATTTCCAGAGGTATTGAAATCTTGTCACCGTAGAGGTCTGCCACCAGGACTGCGGCCTGTGTGCCGTCCTCGGAAATGCCAGCTATGGCGCGTTGCGTGTCCTCGCCGCCAGTGATTTCCACCTTGTTGGGGAAGTCATAGACCATGTCGCGCATCATCAGCAGTGAATAGTAGTTCTTGTTGAAGCGCCTGCTGGGGTAGTGTAGTCCCCAGCTGCCCAGGCCGCAGCCATAGTAGAACGCGCTGTCAAGCGGGCTGTTCTGCCAGATGCAGAATGTGGCGATGTTGAATGCGGCGGAGTTGATGCCCATGAGGCCGTCGCGGCCTTCGGAGGAACGCTTGTAGGATTCTTCGGTCACATTGGAGTGCACGCCTGTCCATGAGCGAATGAAATGCCATTCGTTGATGCAGGTTTCCACGCCTGTCCAGCCGATCTTGTCCAGGTATGCGCGCGGTTCGGTGCCGTGATGCGTGGGAGTTTCCAGGCTGTTGGCGTACATGTGGTACGAGTAGAAGTCGGGCTTTACGTTCAGCTTGTCGCATTCCGCCTTCAGCATATCGACCAAGTCTGGCCTGAAGGTGCAATGGGCGGGACCGCCAATCTTCAATTCGGGGTATTCATCCTTGAGGCGCTTCAGAACGATGGCGTAGAACTTGGCGAATTCCTCGTCCGTGCCAGTCCACATGGTGATATGCCCTTCTGGCTCGTTCCAGATTTCCCAGTACTTCATGTCGTAGTGGAAGCCATTGGCCCAGCCTTTGGTATAGTGCCTGATGATGCCGGCGCATACCTCGGCGTACTTTTGGTAGTCCTGTGGAGGAATTGCGTTGAAGTGGAAGTCCTTTGTATGCTCGATGCTGGTGCCCATGCGGTAGAACACCTTGCTTCCCGCCTCATAGACCAGGCGTATAACCTCGTCTGACGGGCCGAAGACATAGTTCTTCTCGTCCTTGGGGTCCAGATGCATCAGGGGGAAGATGTGGTGCACGTCAATCAAGCGCTGGTTGGGGTTGTTGAGCGCCCAGTCATGGTTTCTGACAATTGGGAAGCGCAGCGATTTGAATGTGTCGTTGTAGTCGGAAATGCGCCTGTTTGAGATGAATACATGCAATCCCGAACCATAGAGTTCCTTGCGAATCAGACCTTGCCTTGAATTGAAGTCGGCTGTAATCATTTGCCTTTCCTTTTTTCGTTGTGGATAATCTCTTTAGAAAAATACGGCGGGAATTTAACTCTGCTTTTCATGAGTGCAAGATTATTAAAGGCTAAAAAGGAAAAGAGGGGATGTGTTAAAATGCGCCATTACGAATTTTCCAAAAACTTATGTGTAAAATGGTGATTATCGGTTAAATTATCGCATTTTCGCAACATTGTTTAGGAGAATGAGAATGAATCCTGTTTACATAAGCACCCGCGGCGCGGTGGCGCCAGTGGATTTTCCCGCGGCGGTTATGATGGGGCTTGCCGATGATGGTGGCCTTCTCATACCAGAGGTGATACCAGACGTCACATCGAAGCTGTCTGCCTGGAGCAAGCTGAACTATCCTGAACTGGCGTTCGAGGTGCTTCGTCTTTTCATCGGGGATGCTGTGCCCGAGGCTGATTTGCGCTCATTGGTGCAGCGCAGCTATGCCACTTTCGCGGCAAAGGAAGTCATACCCGTGAAGCGTTTCGGCGAACTTTTCATTGCAGAACTGTTCCATGGGCCGACCTTGGCGTTCAAGGATGTGGCATTGCAGTTCCTGGGCAACATGTTCGAATACATACTCTCCAAGACAGGCGAGACACTCAACATAATCGGGGCCACCAGCGGGGACACGGGCAGCGCTGCGATTCATGGCGTCCGCGGCAAGTCAGGCATACATATATTCATAATGTATCCAGATGGCAGGGTAAGCCCGTTGCAGGAGAGGCAGATGGCCACAGTGCCTGACGCAAATGTGCACTGCATCGCCATCAATGGCACCTTTGACGATGGGCAGCGGGTGCTCAAGGAGATATTCAACGACATGCCTTTCAAGCGTTCCAGGCACCTGGGCGCGGTGAATTCCGTGAACTGGGCGCGTGTGCTGGCGCAGGTGGTGTATTACTTCTGGGCGGCATTCCGCGCCATGGACGAAACTGGCGCGGAACAGGTACAGGTCGCCGTGCCCACAGGCAACTTCGGCGACATATTCGCAGGCTACATCGCGAAGAAAATGGGTGCGCCCATAAAGCGCCTCATCCTGGCCACCAACGAGAACGACATTCTGTCCAGGTTCTTCAACACAGGTGAATACAGCCGCGGCAAGGTCAGCCCCACATTGAGCCCCAGCATGGACATACAGGTGGCCAGCAACTTCGAGCGCTATCTGTACTACCGCGTTGGCTGCGATTCCGCAAAGGTGCGGGAATTGATGGCGGCATTTGCCAAGGATGGATGCATCAGGCTGCCTGGCAAGGACGAGGATTTTGCCGCAGGAAGGGGAGACACCGCTGCCACTTTGGCCACAATCAAGGACTTCTACGGAAAATACGGCTACATTCTGGATCCGCATACAGCCGTGGGTGTCTCCGTGGCGCAGGCATTGCCGCTGCAAGGCGTTCCCACGATATGCCTCTCCACCGCCCATCCAGCGAAGTTCTCTGGCGCGATAACGCAGGCGCTTGGCTCGGATTTGGCAAGGCATCCTGCGCTGGAGGCGCTTAAGTCCCTGGAATTGAGGCGTGCCAGGCTGGAGCCGCAGCGTGATGTGATTGAGCATTACGTGGACGAGCAGCTGGCATTGCCTTGAAGTTGGGGTATATTGCGAATCCACAAAAAAGCCCACGCCATTAAGGCATGGGCTGAAAAGAATGGCGGTCCGGGCGCGGCTCGAACGCGCGACCTACGGCTTAGAAGGCAGTTGCTCTATCCAGCTGAGCTACCGGACCCCTTGGAAGAAATTGCCCTTAATTTAGCCCAGAGCCCCTATTTTTCAATTGCAGTTTCCCTTTTAAATTCAATTATAATGGAGAGCTTATGAGACCACCGATTGCATTTTTGCTTTTCATGGGCTTGATGCATCTGCTGTGCCTTGGAGAGACGCCCAGGTTTGTCGCGCTGGAGCAATATGAGGAAAGAAGCAAGGTGATGCAGATACGCAAGATGATGGAGGAAGAGCACCTGCTTCGGGAAAACCGAGAAAAGCGCATTTCGAAGATGGAGGCTCGCCTGGTGCTGATACCCCAGGAGAAGAAGGTGGAGGAGCGTCTTCAGGAATATCTTAAATTGCGACGCCAGGTGAAACAGACTGCCGAGGAACTCAAGGCCAGCAATGAGAGGCAGATCAAACTGGCTGGCATGATAGATGCCTCCATGGATTCCGTCAATGTGCTGCCTCAGGTATCGGGATATTTGACGGAGGCACGCAGCGAGTTGCGCAGTCTTGGCATTTCCCAGAAGAGCGAACGGAAACGACTTGAGCAGCTTATGAATGGAATAAAGCTCTCCATAAAGAACATCCCCGCACCAAAGGAATATACTACAAATGGCGGCGTCACGATGCAGCTTGTTCAGTTTGGGGACAGCAGGTTCTATGTCAGCAAGGAGCCCCTCAAGGCGGGAGATGTGAGCTTGAAGGAGGCGGCGGCGATGGTCAATGAAATTAGCCGCGAGGAAGGCGCAAAGTACAGGCTGCCCGAATTGAAGGAATTGAAGGCGATGGGGCAGAAGAGGATGACAATTCCCTGCGCCGTATGGTCCATCAGCAAATTCCAGGGAAATGACATAGAACAGGAAAGGACGATGGACCGTTTCGGCGTCAGCATGTATATGATATGGGACGGCGCCAGGCTTCTTGGCAGGGAAACTGTGTTTGCTGAACTGCCTAATGCAAAGTATCCCGAACTAGGCTGCTATGTGGTGACCGATGTGCGCACTGGCTGGAACAAGCGCTGGAACAGCGTGCTGGTGAAACTCGGCGGCGAAC
>JAFYGL010000536.1 GCA_017543165.1 Victivallales bacterium
GCCGTGAAGTCTCCAAAGTCATATTTCCTCTGGAGAAACAGCGAATGCGTAAAGCCATAGTTCTTTGGACTACCAATCAGCGAACGCCAAAGTTCAAGTAGTTGTTCTTTGCTGGACATGATTTTGTCTATTACACATGACTGTGGACTGTGGACTGTGGACTGTGAGGTATTTTGTGCCTGCCAGGCGCGGATGGCGGTCACGCGTCCTGACGCGCGGCCAATGGCCGCGCGGAATAGCATACCTTCAAAACGCGGGGCTTTAGCACCGCGCACACCACAGTCCACAGTCCACAGTCCACTTTGGAATGCCTATTGCAGCTCCACGATGGCGAAGCAGTGGTAATCCAGGTGCATCTTGAGGGTATTGCCGTCAAATCCCAGCACCTTGCTGCCGAAGTCGCCCAGTTCAATGGGTGCCCTGGTCTTGCTGATACGGAATTTTTCGCTCTGCTTGAAAAGCCATTCGTAGTCTGGATCTGGCGCGGTCATCTTATCCACGGCGTTCCTGGGGGGCTTTGCCAGGCCCAGGGCCTTCCAGTCGAACGTGATGCCGAAGTCCTGGTTCTTGTGCGCCTTGCCTGCGTGGCCGATGACTGCCAGCACCTTGTTCTGCAAGGGCAGTGCATAGCAGCTGACAAGTATGTCGCTGCCGCCGCTGACCTTTGCGAAGTTGCGCCAGTATCCAACGAACTTTGCATTCTCCACGCCGAAATCGTCATAGATGCGTATCAGTTTGTCAAAGAGGCCGAAGTGATTGCGCGTTTCGCCAGGGATGGTGTTGTGCGGAAGCGTCATGGCGAAGGCGGCCTTTCCCATGCGGAATTTGTATGGCGTGTCTTCCTCGGTGCCGCCATATTTGGGGTTCAGCTTGTCAAAAGGCAGATATACGCTGTTGGTAATGCCGAATGGGATGGATGAAAGTTCGGTGGCGAACAATTCCAGGGACATGCTGTCAATGACATCCTTTTTGTTATGGAATGTGGTGCTTGATTCCTGGCGAAGCTGCTCGCCATTGAAGAGATTGGTGACGAATGTGTAGCATGGCACCATCACATAATCGGTGTTGTGCACGCATACGGCTGGTATTTCAATGCCCGCCTCCAGCTGCGCAATGGCGATGCGCCTGAAGTATTCACGGTACGCCAGCAGCGGATAGCGGTTGTGGCAGCCATGGGCTGTATTGGAGCATTCCGACACCGTGCCGAAGTCGAAATACACGCCTTTCATGGCTGGATTGCGCTTCAGCATGTCCTTGACCTTCCACACGAAGAAGTCGCTTGCCATAGTTGTTGGGCAGCACTCATATACGAAGTGGGACGTATGCTCGTAGTCCATTGAGAATTCAGGCTTCATCTTCCAGCTTGGAAGATAGGCCGCCACCTCTGGATATTTTACCGAAAGGAATTTTGCGGCAGTGTATGCCATTGGGCGCAGTTTGGGCTGCGACACCAGTTTGTCCAGCATCATCTTGTGGTTTCTGCGCACAATGGCGGCGTATGGATTGTCCATGTCGCCGAAGAAGTTGCCCAGATCGCCGCCAGACATGCTCTTGATGAAGATGATTTCAGCGGTTGGCCTGCGTCCAGGGCGGTTCAGAGGCGCCACATAGTCGAAGTTGAAGGTGTCGAAGGGTGCGTTCTTGATTTTCTTCACAGGCGTCGCCATAAGTCCAAAGGATGCGCAGCGTTTCTTTGCGCTTTCCAGTTTCGACCAGACATGCACAGTCAATGTCACCTTGTCGCCATTCTTCTCAATGGTGTAGATCTGCTTGGCGGGGCTGTTCCAGTCATTGCGTTCTTCCGCAAAGAAGCAGAAGCCCTTTTCCTCATTGCCAAGCCAGATGATTGGCAGCCAGTCCAGGTTCAATTTGCCTTCGGGAATGAGCCTGGTTATCTTGCTGCCCCAGCCATGGCAATATGTGGCGTGGAGGTACTTTGCAATGGAGGCGGGGAATGAGAACTTGATGTCCAGGCTGCCCTTGCCAGGTGCCAGTTCCATTTCATTCCACTGCACGCCGTCATATTCCAGCCAGGACTTTATCTTGAGTGCACTTGAGGCAGTCTCGAACTCCGCGCGATGGGGCTTCGCCATCTTTGTCTCGAACTGCTCTGGCTTGAGTTCCGCATTGCCCAGCAGGATTTGCGGCGCCGCATTGAAAATCATTTCGTCATTTGCAGTTATTTGAGTTGGCAGGAACGACTTGTTCCAGGTGTATGTGCGGCATGCCATCTTGCTTTCCAGCGTGCCGCTGCCCTGCTTGTGCTCCATTGGCGTGAATGGCGGGACTATGCGCTCTGGATGGAAGTCCTGCCTGGCCCATTCGCCCAGACCTGGATAATTCAACTCAATGGCATCCACCTTCTCGTTGGCGGCATTGCGCAGTTCCACCTTGTATGTTCCTGCGGCTGCCTTGTTCTTGTCGAATGGCAGCTTGATTGCGGGCTGCGTTGCATCGGCTGTCGCCAGCGTCTCGCCATCGGGCGCAAGCAAATGCAGTTTGCCCTGGAAATCCGCGCCGAACTTCCGCCGCATGGTCTGCAGCTGCAAATTGACCAGTATCTCGCCTTCCAGGAAAAATGGCTCCACCGCGAAGAAGTTCTCGTTCAGTTTGAAGGGCACGATTTCCCGCATGGCAACGCCATTTTTACCTGTAAGCGTGTAAAGCAGGCAGTCATAGCCAGCAGTGCCGATGTTGATGGTCTGCTCGTCCTGGACGATTTCCCCTTTCTTCAGCCTGTAGGAGCACTTGAATACAGACATTGGCACAGCCGCGCCGTCACGCCTGGCCAGGGACACATCGTAGTCCGCTGTTCCACCCTGTGCATCGGCAATCTTGTACTTGTGTGTGTACGTGCCTGAGTTTGCGTCATTCTGCTCAAGCACCTGCAATGTAGGGCCATTTGTGAAGCGTGCCAGCACCATCTGCGTCCTAGGGGCATAGTCCTTCGCTAACAGCAGCGAGGAAAACGCACCGCACTCTGGCAATTTCCAGGAACGGCAGAAGTTGATTTGCACAGTTTCCTTGGGCGGCCCGCTCAATTCAAGGGTGCTCCAGGGAATGGCTACCTCGCCCTGCCAGAATGTGGAACTGTCGATTTTCATCTCCTTGGTGCTGGTGTAGCTCCACTTTCCATTCCAGTCTGCATTCCTGTTGCGTCTTTCCATGTAGCCGCCTGCGATATTGCCTACGAAATGGTATGTGACCTCGCCGATGCGCACATAGAATTCAAAGCACTCGTCTGTCCAGGCGGTAGGTTCATGAGTTGCTGTGCGCAGCGTGCCTTCCTGAATATTTGCGCCCGTGGGGAATATGGAACTCATGCCCAGGTATATGTTGTTGTCGTCATACAGCAGTTTGAAGTCGTGGGGAGGGATGGAGCCAGACTTTTCGGGGTATGTAATGTCCACCAGTCTTGGCATGGAGGCGGCGTATTTCCAGGCCTCCTCGTTTAATTTGCCGTCGTTCCTGGGAGCCTGCATGCCAGCGGGCACCTTGGGTATATCGAGCACCTGCGGGTGCGTCTGCTCCAGGGGTATGAACTTGACCTGGTACATTTCC
>JAFYGL010000051.1 GCA_017543165.1 Victivallales bacterium
GGAGGCGCCGTTGTCGTCAATAACATCCAATGCCTTTGCCGCCTCCGCCTTGAATGCCTGCATTTCTGGCGAGGCATTTCTTATGCGCATGGCAAGAGCCACTGACGCCATCAGAATATACAGCAGCAACCAGCCTCCGCAATACATTGTGCGCCAATCCTTTACGCGCCAGTTGCTGAAGCCAGCCACGCAGTTTCCAAGCATTTCCGCAGGGGCGTAGTTGTGGGTGATGCCATCATCAAGCGCCTTGACCTTCTTGCCCATGTCGCCAACCGCCACATTGCCAGGAAGCCCAACTGCATCCTGTGCAGTCACGGTCTTCACTTGATGCACCTTGATTGGAATAGCCTCCGTGTAAATCACCTCGTACTTGCCGCTGTCCACATTGAAATAGGACAATGCCAGCGGCGGTATTTCCTGCACAGACGCGTCGTTGGCGCGGATTGTGCACTGGAATTGCTTGGTGCCATCCTTCACAGTGCCGCTGTCCTCATCCGAAATGCGGAATGCCTGCGCCAGTTTTTCCTGGCTTGACATGGCGGGCAACTTTGCACCTTCAGGATATGGCAAGCCAGACACTGTGACAGTCAAAGCAATGGGGTCACCCACATTCACATCCAGAGGCGTTGCGCTGGCAGATATGCCGCACTTTCCGATAATGCCAGAAAAACTGGCTGGCTTGCCCTCCGCTGGCAATTCCAGCACCTGCAAATCCACGCTGTTTCCTGCAATGCTGACCTGCCGCATGGGAGTGCCGAAGAAGCTGTCGTCAAAGAAAGAACGCCTGGCTCTTCTACGACGGGCATCAGGAACTTCGCAAAACAACGTGCCAGCCTCCAGTTTCAGGCTGCCAGCCTTCTTGGGTATGACAGGATGCCTGAAATCCATGCACTGCAATTCATAGCCATTCCATTTGGCGCGGCGCAATCTCCCCGCCATCTCCACATTCGCCGTATTTGGCACCTGATATGAGTTATCCTGCCACTTTGGAGCAGTGTAGGCAGGCACCAGGAAATCTTCGCCAGACAATGCTGGCAAGTCAAACTTGTATGCGCCAATCTCCCTTCCGATATACCAATGCCAGGTCAGCATTATAGGCTGCCCCACATAGCATTTCCTGCTGGAGGCTTCCAACTCCAGGCCAATGTCGCTGATTACCTCAGCCTTGCTCACATTCACCTGCATAGGCTGCGTCCTGTACTTCTTGCCGTCAACCTCCAGTACTATCGGGGGTATTACCTGAACGCCTTCCTGCGAGGCGACAAGAGTTATCCTGTAGGTGGTGTTGTTGATTACAGTCTTGGAGTATTTGCCATTGACTATGGAAACCTGCGTGCTGTTCTGGCGTTGCGGCACCATGCCTAGGCACTTGAACGCCGCATTCTGCGGAAAGACTGGCTCCTTTATGTCCTTGGCATCGGATATGACCACATTCAGGGCAAATTGCTCGCCAACCTGAACATCCCTGGTCTCCAGGCCAAGTTCTATCCTAGCCTCCGCAAATGCAAAGGCGCATATCAAAAACAAAATGTATGTTAATCTAGATTGCATAGTTTTTCATGCGGGCGCCGATGTTGATGTGGGCGCCGAGGCGGCTTGAATGTGAGCGCCGAAGCGGCGCTCACTCAAGTTGAGCAACTTGAATATTTTCGGCTGTTGGAAAACCGCACAGGTTGGCCACCCAGAATTTAGAGAAGCAGCCACGCAAGTTAAAGTTTTTGATGGACATCCCAAAGCCTTGTCACCAATCCTGCTCCACGGCCTTCACCTTCATTTGCTTCATCAATATCTTCTGCCTTTCCTTCTTGTCCTGTTTTTCCTGATCCAGTA
>JAFYGL010000537.1 GCA_017543165.1 Victivallales bacterium
AAGGCCGTTTAGGCCTGCGAATAGCCTAGCCCGCTTCCACGATGTGGAGGCGGGCTTTTTTGTGTGCAGGTGATTACAGGGACGGAAGGGACTAAAGGGACTAAAGGGACCAAAGGGACTAAAGGGACTAAAGGGACCAAAGGGACCAAAGGGACCAAAGGGACCAAAGGGACCAAAGGGACCAAAGGGACCAATGGGACGAAAGGGACGGAAGCCAAAGTTAGTCCCTTTAGTCCCTTTGGTCCCTTTCGTCCCTTTGGTCCCTTTAGTCCCTTTAGTCTCTTTTTTTAGGAAAATACAAAAAAATCAAAAAAAAATATAATTTTTAGGGCATAAGTTGTTTGACAAGATTTGGTTTGTTTATACATTATGTGCACTTTTCTGGTGAAAATAGTTGAAAATAGTTGATTTAGGGTGAAAATAGGGGTAGCCGGAAAAGCTGAACCTAAAAAATGGACAACGAAAGCAGCTTAAAACCTAAAATGCGCTTCAATGGGATATCCAAGTGCAAGATGGATGCCCAACGCAGGCTGCTTATGCCAAAATTATGGCGTGACCAAGTGCAGGAAGGGCAGAAGCAAACCTTCTATCTTATGCCTGGCACGAACAACGATGTGAAGATCAGCAGTTACGACTACTACGTCCAATACTGCGATTACATAGAATCACTGGATGACAGCGATATAATTACGCTTCAGGCCAAAACGATATTCTCAATGCTCACTACACCAGTGGAGACCGATGGGCAGGGGCGCTTCCAGCTGACCCCTGAACTTCTGGAGTATTCCCATCTTGGCAAGGCTGGGGACACTCTGGTTTTCGTGGGGGCAAGCGACTATGGGAGAATCATGACCGAAGAGGCGTACAACCAGCTCTTTGCACATTCTTTGGACAACATCAACAAGCTGAATCAGGACGTGCAACGCCTGAAGACCAGAGCAAAAACGGAGTAGAACATGGCTTTTCAACACCAGAGCGTGATGCTTGACCAGGTGCTGGAACTGTTCAAAAGCCATAAAATACAAAGGTTTGTGGACGGCACATTGGGCGGGGCAGGGCATTCGGCGGCAATTCTGGAAGCGTTGCCTGAATCGGAATTGCTGGGCCTGGACAGGGACGAGGTGGCAATAGCAGCCGCTTCGCAACGCCTGGCACCCTTTGGCGGGCGTGTGCATGTCATGCATACGCAATACTCCGATATGCTGGAGGCGGCGCATTCCCTGGGATGGGAGAGCGTGTATGCGGTGCTGTTGGACCTGGGCGTTTCATCGCCGCAGATTGACACACCTGAACGCGGCTTTTCATTCAGGTTCGATGCTCCTTTGGACATGAGGATGGACCAGACCGCAGGAAAAACCGCCGCGCAGCTGCTCAACGAACTTCCTGAAAAGGAATTGGCGGATATTTTCTTCCAGTACGGCGAGGAACACAAGGCGCGGCAGATTGCCAGGGCAGTGGTGGCCAGGCGGCAGAAGGCGCCGTGGCAGGGAACCCAGGATTTCGCGGCACTGGTCAGCGGCATTGTGGGGCACGGCCAGAAGAACGGCCTTCCACCCGCCACCCGTTGCTTTCAGGCATTGAGAATCGCCGTCAATGACGAACTAGGCGAACTGGAACGGGGATTGAAGGCTGCGCTTGAATTGCTCTCTCCAGGCGGCTTGATGGTGGTGATTTCATTTCATTCGTTGGAAGACAGAATGGTGAAACAGTTCTTTGCCTATCAGGCAGCAGAGTGCGTATGCCCGCCAGGGCTTCCGATATGCGTGTGCGGAAAGGTCAGCACTTTGGAGGTATTGACGCACAAGCCTCTGCGTCCAACAGAGGAGGAGCAGGCTGGCAACAGCCGAGCCTCGTGTGCCAAGCTTCGCGCGGCAGTGAAGAAATGAGGAATGTGACAGTTGCTTGGCCAGTTGTGAAAATGGCTGGCCAAAATAGATATACATAATGTTTCAAGGAGGATGAAACAGATGCAAGGGGAACATTGGCGCAAGGAAAGACCGCCTGAAAGAGGCGGCGGCAACCATGCCATGGGATTTGTCACGCTGGGCCTGACAATTCTTCTGGTGGTGGCTGGAGTAGTTAAAAGAATGGACCAGCGGAGGCAGATCGCAAGGATTGACAAGGAAATAACGCTTGTTGAGAAGGAGATGGGGAGACTCAGGTCCCACATCAAGAATCAGCAGACTTATCTCCAGAGCCTGAAGGACAGCAAGGTCGTGGATTTTGCCAGGAGGATGAAGATGGTTTCGCCCCAGCCAGGGCAGGTTTGCATAATCAATGCGGAGGACTTGGCATATCGCGATACCATGCTTGCGGCAGGCAAGGCGCAGGATGTCGAGACCGAGACTGCCATGGATGGTCAGTCATTGGCAAAAAGATAAGAGCAAGGTTCGCCATTTCATAATGGAATGGCGGTGAGGAAAACAATATTAAATGACAGGAGGCAGGGGACACATAAAGGGAGATTGGCATTAGGATTAAGGAGGAAGGTCTCCGCGCCGCTGAATTTGCAAAGCGGCAGGGACTGGCTTCGTAATATGCGCGGTAGTGCTATTCTGGCGAATCGGCAGTATTTCTGGAAAGTGTGGGATTTTTCCATTTTCCCTGGTGTTTTAACACTGGGGCGCGGTAGAAGGGGAGCTGGGTGGTAAGCGTCACATCGCGATAAAGGTCGTTGGTTCTGGAGGCTGGCTTGTTTCTCTTTATGTGTCCCCTGCATCCTGTTTTTATTATTTAGAGGAAAATTCAAAACATCCAATGTGAGCGCCTTAGCGGCGCTCACTCAAGTTGGCCAACTGGCAGGATAATGCCCCAGGCAATCCCATGCGGGGTGGCTAACCTGAGTGGCGGTCCAACAGACGAAAGCATGCAAGTTGGCCAACTTGAGTGAGCGCCGCTAAGGCGCTCACATTGGATGTTTTGATATTAGCTCTGTTGATACTTTATTTACTAGGGGGATTCCATGAGTTCGGGAGACTTGAATTTTACAACGAATACGAACCCGAAGAAAAAAGGGGGCAGGGCATATTTGCGCCAGATTCTTGACATAGTAAGGAATTGGCTGAAAACAGTGGGGGACGACAAGAGGCATGTCCTGCCCATTGACAATGAAATGCGTTACAGGAATCTGGTGCGCGGCGGCGCCGTCATGTCTGTTCTTCTGTGCCTTGCGCTTGCCGTGGGTCTGAAATTCTGGAAGCTACAGTATGTTGAGCATGAAAAACACCAGGAGCAAGTGTCCAGGATATTGGGTTTCAGGCAGACTTTGCTGGGTACCCGTGGCGAAATATACGACAGGGACAACAATCTGCTGGCAGGTAACATACGCACCAGGGATTTGTTTGTGACGCCACGCCTTGTGGTGGACGCACCCAAGGCGGATCTGGCGGGGTTCTGCCAGTTCCTTTCTGAAAGGCTCCCGCTCACTAAGGAACAGTTGCTTGTCAAATGCAGCGAGGCGCTCACCAAGGATGTGCGTGTTCTGGTGAAGGACTATGTTGGCAAAGACAATGCCGCGAAGATTGCCAGGATGAGGCTGCCTGGAGTTGTTATCGAAAACTGCAAGGAAATAGGCTTCCAGAACTGCTTCACCATATATATTTGCCCCTTGAAGGTGAACGAACTTGAGCAACTGCGTGGAGTAGTAGGCGTATTGGAGGCCACACTGTCCCTGGAAGGCAACCAGCTTGCGAAAAACATCAACCGCATTCTGCACAAGGGATATGCGGTGCCTGTTGCCAAGAATCTTTCATTTGAGGAGGCGGAGAAAATCCAGAAGAGTTTTCTGGAGTGGGCGGCTGTGCGCAATGCGTCTGGCAAATTCCTGCGCTATCGTGTGCCAGTGGATGCACTTCATTTTGACGAGACCACGATGCGCTACTACCCGAAGGGGCGCATGCTGTCCAATACACTTGGTTTTTGCGATGACAAGGAGCACGGCGTCAGCGGCATTGAAAGGCTGATGGACAAGGAATTGACGCGGCTGAAGGGGCAGCGCTATATTGCGCTTGACGGCAATGTGCTGTCTTCCAATTACGTCCCTGTGGCATACGATGACAAACTGAATGGCTATGCCGTGCATCTTACGATACAGTATCCGATACAAAGCATCGTGGAGCGCGTAATGGGCGATGTTATCGAGGAGCATCGTCCCGAGCGCGCGTATGCGCTGATGATGGATCCACGGACGGGCGCCATATTGTCCCTGTACCAGTATCCCAATTTTGACTTCAATGACAAGAGTACATTTTCCGTGGACAATTGCCAGTTCCATGCGCTGCTGGGCGCCTACGAGCCTGGCTCCATCATGAAGGCGGTGAGCGTTTCGTCCGCCATGGACTATGCCAATCTGAAGCCTGACTTTATGGTGGATTGCGAGAATGGGCGCTGGATTTACGGGAACCGTGCCTTGCACGAGCATGGCAATGCGCGTTTTGGGGACATAAGCATAAAGGAGGTCATCCAGAAGTCCAGCAACATCGGCAGTGCCAAACTGGTGATTGAGAACATGTCGGAGCAGGTATTCTACAATTATCTGCGCACCTACGGTCTTGGCTCCAAGAGCCGTGTAGGTTTCTATCCACAGGGCGGCGAGCCGCATACATTCCATGAGGAGACATCTGGAATACTGCGCAGCGTAGAAAAATGGTACAAAGTTGATGTGTCACGAATTGCAATCGGGCATTCCATATCGATTTCGCCATTCCAGATGGTGCAGGCATATTGCGCGATTTGCAATGGCGGGCGCATGATGCAGCCATACATTGTTGACAGGATTGTTTCCGCCGAGGGCAAGGTCATCCCATCCGTGCCCTTTGTCAAGGCGCAGCCTATAAGCAGTGTCACCGCCTCCAGAATGCTGGAGTGCCTGTCAGCCACAGTAGAGCGTGGCGGCACTGCCACGTCCGCCGTGGTGGATGGATACAATGTGGCGGGAAAGACTGGCACGGCTATGAAGTTGGTCAAGGGACCAGACGGCAAGAAACGCTATTCACGCTCGCTTAACACAGCCTCCTTCATTGGATTGGTGCCGCTGGAGAATCCTGTGTTCGTGTTACTTATAACCGTTGACGAGCCCAAGGGAAAATACCAGTATGGCGGCTCCGTATGCGGCAAGCCATTCTCGCGCATCGCCACGGAGACGCTTCGTCTTATGCAAGTTCCTCCTAGCGAGAATACACGCGTGGCGCGTCAATAGAAACGCGGCATTTCCAACGCAGAGGCGCAGAGTTTTTAACGCAGAGACGCAGAGACGCA
>JAFYGL010000052.1 GCA_017543165.1 Victivallales bacterium
GTCCACAGTCCACAGTCCACTGAAAAATAACGGAGAAAACACTATGGAAATAGAAGAAAAAAATGTCAGCCCCATCGTGGAGATGACCAGGGATTTTGTCATGAGGAATGGCGGCAGCCAGGAGCAGGCCGACATTTGCGGGCGCGTATTGGAGAGGCAGCCTGAAGGCAGCGTCTGCATTGAAATAAGCGAAAGCGAGGCAGCCTTGCTGAGAGAGCTGCCATTTGTCAGCACGGCGCCTGATGATAAGGGGCTCTTCATTGTGCATGGCGCGCTGCTTTACACCCGCCGCAACTGGAAATACGAGCAATGCGTCAAGGAGCGAATACTAGAGATGGCGGTGCTTGAGCAATCTGATGCAATCCAGATACCGATGGACGGCGCATATTCCGCCTTGAAGCAATGCCAGAGGAAGGCATTGGAACTGATGTGCACACGGCGTTTCTCCATTGTCACGGGGGGGCCAGGCACAGGCAAGACCTATACCATCGCACGCGCAGTGAAACTGATGCTGGACAAGGAACCAGCCCTGCGTATCGGCATAGCGGCGCCTACAGGCAAGGCAGCCGCCAGAGTAGGTGAATCCATGGAGCAGCAAGCACAGGAACTTAATCTGGAAAACAAACTGGAAACCTCCACAATTCATACATTGCTTGGCGCGGAAAACGACTTTGTCACATTCAAGCACAACCAGTCTAATCCCCTGGAACTGGACTGGCTGATTGTGGACGAGGCAAGCATGATAGACCTGCCGCTCATGGCGAAAATGCTGCAGGCGCTGCCAAAGGATTGCCGCCTGACTTTGGTGGGCGATGCAAACCAGCTTGCCTCGGTGGAAATGGGCCGCGTGTTCGGTGACCTTTGCCGAATGCCGCAGCTTGCCACCTGCATCGCCAGGCTGAATGAAAGCAGCCGCTTCCCGCAGGGCGGTGAAATAGACAGGCTGTCCGAGGCAGTCAAGAATGGTGACAGCGAAGCCGCCTTGCGTGTGCTGCATTCTCCTGGCAATGAGCTCATTCATTGCTACAAGCCTACGGATACAGTGAGCCTTGAGGCAAAGATAAAGGAATTGTTCGGAGAGCGTTTTGCGAAGCAGACCACTGTTGAAGGCGCATTGGAAACCATAAACGACTGCCGTATTCTTTGCGCAGTGCGCAGGGGGCCATACGGGTGTGAACGCCTCAATGCGAGGGCAATGAAGTTGCTGGGTGAGAAATGCCCTGTGCCCGTCATGATTACAAAGAACAATCGCTCACTTGAAGTGAACAACGGCGACGTAGGCGTGGTCATGCCAAAGGACGGGGACAGCTTCTGGATGCCAAAGGGCAAGGACGAGGCAATAAGCCTGCCAATGGAACTGCTTCCCGATAAGGAAAACTCATTCGCCATCACAATCCACAAGTCCCAGGGCTCGGAATACAAGGATGTTATCATTGTACTGCCGCCTGTTGCGGAAAGCGGCAATGCAGTCTCGCTGATGACCAGGGAAATCCTCTACACCGCCATAACCCGTACGGTAAAACATGTCTTCATCTTCGCGGATGATGAAACCATACGCCAATGCTGCGAAAACGAAATCCAGCGCGTGACTGGATTGCTGAGCTAGTGTGCTACTTGTGCCCCTTTTCCGCGCGGAGAACCTTGCCGACACCAGCCGCATGGAAACATCGCGTCCTGACGCGCGGCCAATGGCCGCGCGTGAATTGGGGGGGCATTATGACAATTCCCTGATCCACAGGCGCAGTTGCGTGACTTTGCCTCGATTGCCCCACAATGCGTATGGAACAGCCGTCAAGGTCACTTTTTCCTTCAGGAGTTCAGGCGGTGTTTCCTGATAAAGGCTATTATCGGGGAATGACTTCAACACGCTTGCTTTGAAACGCAAGGCAATGGTTTCATCTGGCAAGCCTTTTGGGGTGATTGTCTCAATTTCGGTGTCGCGGGCAAGAAGCACACGTTCGAATTCCATGCCAGGCTGGTCAATTTCCTCCAGCACATAGACAATTGGGCCGCGCATCAATGCCACCTGCCCCGCGCAGGAAGTAACATGCGGATTGGCGTAGATGCGCCTCACGGGCATATCCAAATTGAGTTGCAATTTGTCCCCAGCTTTCCATTCACGGGTCAATTCCGCATAGCCGTCATTCAATGTCGCGTCAATTGATTTGCCATTCAGGGACAATTGCCAGTCCTTGCACCATCCTGGTATTCTCAGTGCAAGTGTCCGTTGCGGAGCATCCTGTAAAATCGTAATGCCAATATGCGAATCGTACGGGTAGTCGCCAGTAATCTCAATGTCCAATCCACCGCAGGCGGCTTTTGCCGCGAAGGGCAACTCTATTCGCATGCCGTTCTCCATCTCCGTGAACGAGAATGAGGCAATCTGCGGAATGAAACGGCAGAAGTTGGTGGGGCAGCAAGAGCAGTCAAACCATTCCTCGCGCTCGGCGGAATGACCTGTCCCATTCAGCTTCCATTCCGTGGAGGCGTCCAGCTGGAAACGGTTTGCATAGAAAAAGTGCTTTCCGTCCAAGGAGATTCCAGAAAGCACGGCGTTGCAGATGGTCTGCTCCAGGACATCTGCATATTTACGTTGCCCCGTCAGGTTCATCATTCTTCTGGCGAAGAGGCAAAGTCCAATGGCCGCGCAGGATTCCACGTATGAGAAGTCATTGGGCAGATGCCATGGATTGCCGAAGCGTTCACCTGAACTCATGGAGCCTATGCCGCCTGTCAGGTACATCTTCTGCGTTGTTATGCTGTCCCATAGATTTTCGCAGGCCTCCAGAAGACGGGCATCGCCCGTTCTGCCCGCGATTTCAGCCATTCCCGAATAAAGATAGACGGCGCGGACCGCGTGCCCCACAGCCTCATGCTGCTCACGCACTGGCAGATGCGCCTGAAGGGATTTCTTGGAATACAGTGTGAAGAGAGGCTGTCCCTCGCGCCGCTGCTCCTCATCAAATGTATTAGGCTCCGTCCCTCGGTCATTGATGAAATATTCAGCCAATTTGATGTATTTTGAATTTCCTGTTGCATCTGCCAACTTGCACAAGGCAAGTTCTATTTCCTCGTGTCCAGGAACGCCCCGTCTTTTGCCTGGTTCTGCCCCGAATACGCTGCCAATGCAGTCGGCATAGCGGCACATTGTTTCAAGGAAATTGCGTTTCCCTGTGGCATGATAATATGCGACAGCGGCTTCCATCAGGTGCCCTGCACAGTACAGTTCATGGTATCCGCCCAGGCATTTCCATCGTTTTTCAGGTTCGACGCAATTGAAGTAACTGTTGAGATATCCGTCCTTTCCTGCTGAGGAAATGACAAGCTGCACAAAGTCATCCAACTGTTTTCTGCGTTCAGCATCTGGGTAGAGGACTGCATCATACGCCATGCCCTCCAGTACTTTTGCCACATCTGAATCCCAGAAAAAGTGCGGCTTATTTGGCATTCCTGGCTTCCAATCCAATTTGAATGCATCAAAGCGCCCCGTTTCCTTGCATTTGCGGATATTGGTTGGAATTGTGACAGAATGGTTCCTTTCCAGGCGAACACGAATGAAAGGTGCATTTATCTGTACGTTCTCAAGCGAAGCGCATTTGTATTTCATTGTAAACTCCTATTTCTTATCAGAGGCAATTGCCGTTCATTGCCAGGCTCGGATGGAGACATGCCGTCCTGACGCACGGCCAATGGCCGCGCGGAAAATCCGCCAGAAGTCACCATTCTATTGTCCATGTAGATTTTGACAATGTAATATCCCGATTTTACAAAACATTACAAGTGGATAGATTATGGAAAATAATGGAGGATTCCGATTTTATGATAGATTTCCCATTTACATATTTCAA
>JAFYGL010000538.1 GCA_017543165.1 Victivallales bacterium
CCCCGTCCATGGATTGTCACCTACCGCCTTCGATCCAAAGGCGGGTACAAGTCACGTAAAACCGATACCTTCTACCATGGGCGTCCGCATATAATCTATGAAGGCTGCCATATACTGGATCTGGCAACGTACATAATGGGCGCTGCGCCACAACGCGTTTTCATGAGTGGCACTTCTGATGAAAATGACATTGTCATCCTGGAATATCCTGATGGCTCGCGTTTTGTGCTGACCATAACATCCCATGCAGGCGCCCCATTGCTGGAAAAGGAAGCAATGGAAATTTTCTCATCTGGAGGCGCAATATCACTGCGTGATTTCATTGACATGCGGGTTCGCGGCATTCCAGGCGAGCATGACAAGCTGTTCACACCTGAACGCATGCCCTGGGGTGAGGCAATCCTAAAATGGGGCTATGGCTACTGGGAGGCGCTGGCAAGCCGCTTTGTTGAACCTGACATGGATATTTCGCCAGGCCTCGTACCTGTCAAACTGGCCCAGACGGAACAGCCGTTCCTAAAGGACATAGAGGACGCATTTGAACCGTATAAAAACAGCCCCTGGCAAATGCGCAACTTCGTGTGCGACAAAGGCTGGATTGGTGCATTCCGCCATTTTGCCAAGGCATGCATGGAAGGCAGCGAGCCTATGACCGCCAACGGGCAGGCGGGAAAATTGGCAAATGACATTGGATTTACATTGCTGCAATCAAAAACAGAAGGAATACCGAAATATTTTGTGGCAAATTCACCAGACAAGAAGTAAAAATGAAGAAAAACGCACTATTCTCGGCTATCGCAGCGCTGCCTTCATTCATGGCAGACGCAATTCTTCATGGCGGCAGTTCAAATGCCAAATGCAATTTCAAATTCCCAAACACCAGCATAATAGTTGAATAAACAAGGAGTGCCGCGAATGAAATTTGTAAGAACTTTTACTTTGATTGAGCTGCTTGTTGTAATAGCCATCATCGCCATACTGGCGGCAATGCTGCTGCCTGCCTTGAGCAATGCACGTGAAAAGGCACGCATGACAAGTTGCACGGGAAACCTCAAGTCAATTGGGCAGGCAATCATCATTTATGCAGGAGACAACGATGACTACATCCCCTGTGGTCTAAGGGCAGGAGAGGAAAGCGAGGGAGTGGTGTTGACAAACAGCAACCTCTTGTACTCGATAAAACGGGACAATATGCTATTCCAGCTTCCTGCAGGCAATTATCTGCCAGGAGCACAAATGGCCACTGTTGCAATTAACGATGACCCCACTGGCTATATAGCCCAAATACGGAATATGTATTTTCGCTGTCCTAGCGATGACTACTATGTCAAGCAGCATTACTGTGCTCTCAGCTATCACGTATTCATAGTAAATGAGCAAGGCTGCAAGAATTACGATGGTCAGGTTTACAATGGCACCAAGGCGGCAAACACCAGGCTGGGGACGGACGATCCAGGTCATGTTCTTCTTAATGACATGTTCCAATGGTATTGGGGAGGAGCAAACGACCTGTCCATACACAGGAATCGTTCAAATGCCTTGTTTCTTGGAGGGCATGTAAGTAGTTTCGAGCACCGCCCATTGGCCACCAAGGCACTGTCATACGGCAAGATTCTGGGGCAGTTCGTCGAGGGGAAATAGGATTTCGGCATGTTTCAGGGAGGCGCCAGCCCCCCCTCTCATCAAAGGGCTCGCTGAAGTCAGGGACATTAGCGATACGCCTTTGGGAGACCTGGTCAATTGCAACTGTTAAATCGAG
>JAFYGL010000539.1 GCA_017543165.1 Victivallales bacterium
TAGCGACGGCGTCCTCGCCGTCGCACCAATGGCAGGCGGTTGCTATTGCTGTCCCTTGCCAGTGCTCGTAGTAGCGACGGCGTCCTCGCCGTCGCACCAATGGCTGTCGCATCCTGCGACGGCGTGATACAATTGACATTTGATGTTTGTTGAAGAGAACATATTTGACTGGGATAATCCCGAGGCTGATGACAACGAGGCCGAGGACGGCGGCTTTGCGCCATTGGACTATACTGTCAGCGGCGAAGTAATGCGGGTGGTCTTTTCCAATGAGGAGACTGGCTACAGCGTGATTCGCCTCAAGGATGGCAAGGGCAGGGAAGATGTGCTGGTGGGCATGATGCCCAATATACTGGAAGGCCAGGAAATCGAGGCGACAGGACGCTGGGAAATGCATGCGGAGCATGGGCGGCAGTTCAAGGTCAGTTCATACAGGGCGGTCCTGCCTAGCAGCATCCCTGGCATCAAGCGCTTCCTGGCATCTGGTGTCCTTCCTGGCATTGGGAAAATCTATGCCGACAGGATTGTGGAGCATTTCGGCAAGGAGACGCTGAAGATACTTGATACCGCCTCGGAACGGCTCAAGGAAGTGCCTGGCGTCGGCAAGAAGCGCGTTGAGGAAATACGGAACGCCTGGCAATCCACCAACAAGGAACGGGAAACGCTGATTTTCCTGCAAGGTCTTGGATTGAGCACCGCCATGTGCAACAGGCTCATAGCAAAATATGGGCTGGGCGCGGCGGCGGAAGTGGTACGCAGAAATCCATACAGGCTGGCCGCCGACATCAGCGGAATCGGCTTCCCACGTGCAGACGCCGTGGCGAAGAGCCTGGGAATCGCGCCCGATGCGGACATCAGGCTTTGCGCGGGCATTGTATATGCCATGGAGGAAGCCTGCGACAGAGGGCACACATGCTGCCCCCAGAACACCATATTGCTCAAGGCAGGGCAGATTCTGGATGTGCCTGAAGTCAAACTGGCGCATGGCCTGGAAATCGCACTGCGCGAAAACAAACTGGTCCAGGAGCAGATAATCGGCGGCGACGGACCCATGATGCTGCTTTTCCCGCGCAGGCTCTACAATGCGGAACTTAGCCTGGCAAATTCAATCAAAGTGCTGCTGAACAATGCGCCGCCGCCTTCGCCAATGCCTGAAAGCGCCCTGGGCTGGGAATATGCCAGGCTGAATCAACAGCAAAGGCAGGCAGTGGCAAATGCGTTCACCAGCGGCTTCTCCATAATAACTGGAGGGCCTGGCGTGGGAAAGACCACCGTGGTCAAACAAAGCGCTTCAATTGCACGTTCATTGCGGATGAAGGTCTATCTTGCGGCACCGACTGGGCGCGCGTCAAAAAGGCTCTCGGAGGCGACTGGTCTGGAGGCTCAGACCATTCACAGAATGCTCAAGTGGGACGCAAAGACAAAGGAATTCCTCTATTGCCAGGACCGCCCCCTTGAATGCGATATGCTGGTGGTGGACGAGGTGTCAATGCTGGATGTCTCTTTGGCGGACAGCCTCTTCTGCGCAATCGCGCCTGGCACGCGCGTGATATTGGTGGGGGACAAGGACCAGCTGCCCTCCGTGGGGCCAGGCGCCGTCTTGTGCGACTTGATTGATTGCGGCAGAGTTCCTGTGACGTACTTGACCGAGGTGTACCGCCAGTCACAGGACAGCCGTATCATCACCAATGCCCACCTGGTCAATGCCTCGCAAATGCCTGATTTGCAGCCTTTGCCCCAAAATGTGCTTGGGGACTTCTATTGGATTGAACAGGATGAACCTGCTCATGTTGCAGACATGATATGCAGGTTGGTGACTCAACGTATTCCAAATGCATTCGGTTTTAATCCAATAAATGATGTCCAGGTGTTGGCTCCCATGAGGAAGGGAGGCTGCGGCACAAATGAGTTGAACGTGGCATTGCAGAACGCATTGAATCCGCCTTCCGAATCAAAGGAGGTATTCCGTTCAGGGGACCGCCTGTTCCGTGTGGGAGACAAGGTGATGCAGACTGCCAACAACTATGACAAGGGTGTGTTCAACGGCGAGATGGGCCTGATTGCATCCATAGACAATGCAAATAAGAAGTTTGTGGTGCATTTTGATGCTGCCACTGTGGAATACCAGCAGGTGGATGCGGACCAGTTGGCGCCCGCATACGCCGTCACTATACATAAATCCCAGGGAAGCGA
>JAFYGL010000540.1 GCA_017543165.1 Victivallales bacterium
CCTTGACACCATGGCCACCGCAGCCGCCTTCCTTTGCGCCCTTCATTCCACAGGCATCCTTGGGGGCGGGCTTCCCATCATTGACAAGTATTTTTATGTCATGGCCGCAGGGCAGAACCAGTGTAATTGTAGAACCCTCGCAGGCTCCCTTTGCGCCGTGTCCACCACAGCCGCCCGCCTTTGCGCCGTGTCCACCGCAGCCGCCCGTTTGGCCGCCCTTCATTCCGCAGCCGCCTTCCCTTGGCACAGGTTTTGCGACTGGCGCATTTCCAGCGGGGTCATTGAGAAAATCTGGCTTGCAGCAGTCTGGGACTTCATTGTTCTTTGCCGCCGACTTTGCGGGTTCTGCGCAGATGGCCTCGAAGCCAAACATTGCAACTGCTGCCAGAACCATCATTCCAAAACGCTTCTTCATTGTTCTTCTCCTTCTCATTTGAATTTGTTTTGTCTAATTAGTTGTTCTAAAAACTGCGCATAATTTATATATTTCTACAGAAAATTCAATTAGTCTAGACAAATTTATTTTTAAGAACATAAAAAATATGCTTTGTGGCAAGGGGCTGTTCGCCCATTGTTGCACCTGGAAAAACTTTTGCAGAGTACAAATTGTAGGCTTATATTACTGCGCAGTCATAGAAGAAATCAGCAAAGGGCTATAGATGTCAGAAGAAACACAAGGCAAATGGAGTGGCTGGACCAAGGGCCAGCTTCAGATACACTTCATACACACGGGTGTGGCGGAGGCGATTCTGTTCATATTTCCCGATGGCACGACCATGCTGGACGACTGCGGTGACTATCCAGCCATAACCCGCTGGCAATATGCGGTGCCAGTGGTTCCAGGCCCCCACAGGCTGGCAGGCGACTGGGTGGCTAGATATGTGCAAAGGGTTCTGCCGAAGGATGTGCCGCGCAGGGAAGGGCGGCCTGTCCTTGACTACATGTACATCAGCCACTTCCATTGCGACCATTGCGGCACGCCGCACTGGCAATGCATCAAGGACTACGGGCACCGCCTGCCTGGCTGCAACCGCAGCGGCTTTGCTCTGGCGGCGGAGGAATTGTCATTTGACATCGCCATCGACAGGGACTGGCCAGGAAACAGCGGGCGCGTTTCCCGCGAACTGGAGATGTACCACGAGCATGTGCACAGCATGTACAGGGCGTTGCAGGAGCGGGACGGGCTGAAGGTGGAGGCATTCCGCCTGGGTGAATTGAACCAGCTCAGGATGCGCCGCGGGGCGGAGAGCTACCCTGACTTCAGCATACTGAACATCATGGCCAACGGCAGGATTCTCTGCAAGGACGGTTCCATAAAGGACATCTATGCGGAGGAGGTCAAGCGCAGCCAGTTCGTGAATGAAAACGGAATGAGCACTGGCTTCATATTGAGGTATGGCGACTTCTCGTTCTACACGGGAGGCGACTTCGATGCAGAGCCGATAACTGGTCCAGACGGCGAGAAACTGGACATAGAGGATGCCTTGGCGGAGGAAGTGCCAAAGGTGAATGTGGCGAAAATCAACCACCACGGCTTCAGGAACATGACGGACAAACTGGTGGCGGCATTGGCGGCGCGTGTCTGGGTGGTGAATGTGTCCAATACCAGGGAAGTGTCGGAGGACGCTTTGATGCGCATAACCAATCGCGGCAACTATGCAGGGCCGCGCACCGTGTTCCCCTGCGTGTTTGCTGAATCCCGTGTCGCCCAGGCGCAAGGCAAGGATTATCTGCAGGACATTGCGCCAGAGACATTCGGCAAGGGCTGCCATGTGATAATCACGGTCCCTCCTGGCGGCAAGAGCTACAGCGTGTGCTGCCTGGACGCCAGCGATGAGGAAATGAACATCAAAGGTCAATATCAATTCCTTTCATGAGATACGGCAAGATAGTCCAGGCTAGATTCTTGAGGCGTCCCAACCGCTTTGTGGCGTATGTGGAGCTGGAGGGCAGGGAACTGCTGGTGCATGTGAAGAACACAGGGCGTTGCAGGGAACTGCTTCAACCAGGCGCAAAGGTGTATTTGGCGGCATCGGGCAATCCTGCCAGGAAAACCCCGTATGATCTTGTCACCGTGGAGAAACTTCGTCCTGGAAAAGCACCTTTGCTGGTGAACATGGATGCCCAGGCGCCCAACGAGGTGGCGGCGGAATGGCTGCCAAAGAGCGGGCTGTTTTCACCGAATGCCGTTTTTCGCAGGGAGGCCAAATGGCGCAACTCCCGTTTTGACTTCTTCATACAGGACGGCGGGCGCAAGGCGTTTCTGGAAGTCAAGGGCGTCACTTTGGAGTACGATGGGCACGCCAGTTTCCCAGACGCGCCTACCGAACGGGGCATGAAGCATCTGCATGAACTGATAGACTGCCAGGCGGAAGGCTATGAGGCATACGTGCTGTTTGTGGTGCAGATGAAGGAAATGCTTGATTTCGGTCCCAGCGTGGAGAACCACCCAGACTTTGCCACGGCGCTCAGGAAGGCAGCCGACGCCAATGTGAAAATCCTGGCGATGGACTGCGTTGTCACGCCAGATACCGTCACTATTGACGCCCCAGTGCCCGTCGTTTTAAGCCGTTGAGCCATTTGACGGGTGCGTATTTAGCGCAGAGGCGCATCCCCAAGGTGCAGTTTCTCAATGGGGCATCTGGGCAAGTCCCATAGGTCCCATTGAGAACCTGCACTCATGGGGAACAGAGCGTATGGTTAAAGTTTTCAGTTGTTCATTTGGAATATCGTCTTGCCGCTGTATATTAACCGACACTTTGCGAGAGTGGCGGAATTGGCAGACGCGCAGGATTTAGGTTCCTGTACCGAAAGGTGTGTGGGTTCGACTCCCATCTCTTGCACCATTTTTTTTATGTAAAAAAGCAAGAGGCGTTGCATGCTGTTTTTCCTCTACGATATACTGTTTCCTCTTCTGTTTTTGCTTTATTCGCCTTTTTATCTGGTCCACATATTCCGTCGCGGCGGCCTTACCAAGGAATACTGGCAGCGTTTCGGCTTTTTCGGCAAGGACATCAGGCGGCATCTGGCGTCACTTGACAGCAAGGTCTGGGTGCATGCTGTGAGCGTGGGCGAATCGGTGGCGGCTGTCACCTTCATACGCGCCTGGCAGAAGGCGCACCCCAATGACAACGTGGTGTTCTCCTGCGGGACCAGCACCGCATTTGAGACCATGCGAAAGAAGGCGCTTCCAGGCGTCACCATCATCTATTGCCCCTTTGACTTCTTCTGGGCGGTGCGCACCGCGCTCAAAGTGGTCGCCCCTCATACCCTGGTCATATTCGAGGTGGAGATTTGGCCGAATCTGATACGCATGGCAAACAAGCGTGGCATAAAGGTGTGCCTGGTGAATGGGCGCATGTCTGACAAGTCAAGCGCAGGCTATGCCAAGTGGTCCTGTGTATTCAGGCCAATATTCAATTCATTCTCCACGCTGTGTGTGCAGACAGAAGAGGATGCGAAGCGCATTGAACGCGTCACTGGCTCGTCGGAACGCATTGCCGTATGCGGCACGATGAAGTTCGACCAGGTCCCTGACGTTGGCGCCGCCGATGTGACATCGGTTCTGGACAGCACATTCGGCGCTGGACAGCGCATCACCTTCGTTGCGGGAAGCACCCATCCTGGCGAGGAAGAACTTGTATGCCAGACTGTGGCGGACATACGCAAGGCCCATCCTGAA
>JAFYGL010000541.1 GCA_017543165.1 Victivallales bacterium
ACAGTCCACTTTTCACATGTGGAAATGCTCCGAGGCGACAGGAATCCCGTAGTATTCGCAGTAGCGGTCAAACAATCCATGTGCCGAAGGATACATGCTGTTGGGACTCATGAAATGCGAGAATTCAAATGTAATCGCCTCCTCAATGCCAGCCTGTTCCCCCGCCTCCAGTTTCCAGAGGAACTTCTCCCACTTGATTGGCAGGAATTTTATCGGCATGTCACGATCGAATGATTCTACATTGCTCCACAATTCAATGCCATTCTCGTTGGCAAGTGCCTTGGTGACTTTCAAGTAGTCGGGCAATTCAGGCAGCGTCACATGGCCGTCCTGGAACGCCACTATATCCACCGCGCCGCGCAATCCCGCGAATATTTTTGCCCAATGCTGCTGGTGCGCCTCCAAAGTAAGCACCCATTCCTTGGGATCGTCCCCTGAAATAGACTTCACTCCTGCGAAATATGGTGAAATCAAAGTGGGTTTGTTGCCGGAAATCGCCTTGGCATGGCGCCCCAGTTCATCAAACAACTCTATGGTGCCTGGCGAATTGGAGCAGACCTCATGGGTCAAGTACCAGCCTTTGAACGCCTTTCGTTCGCCATATTTCTCCTGTATCTCGCTTATTAGATCCTTGTTGACCTGAATTTCGCGCTTGAATGTGGCCTCGTCCCAGGATATGCAGTTTCCCTTCTGGCTATGCCAAGTGCCTGCGAAGAATTCCATGTTGAATTCCTCAGCCAGATTCAGGAACATGTCCAGCAGGTCCACTGGTGGCCTGTGCCAGACACCCGTGCGAGAAATGACCTCGGAAGGAAACACCATCTGGTTCAAATGGGCGGCGCGTATCAAGAAAACGCGCTTGATGCCAATGGCCTTCATCGCGCGAAAATCCCTGCGCCACTCTTTTGTTCCCCAGTTCTGGTGGGGAATGTCAAAACTGATTTCATCAAGGAATGTACCTGTCAATCTCATTGTTCAACGCTACCTTTGCGATTATGGATCAATGACAGGTCCCCCGCACCCGTCAAATATACAATGCCAGGGCCGATTGAAATATTCACACGCCCCTGCTTTACTGAAAGCGGCACTTCCACGCCCAAATGATTGAAGCTCCTGGGCTGCCTTCCATTTCCAATGGCAAACTCACATTCTCCGCCGTAGATTGTCCCCCTCCAAATGCCATATACAACCTCGTTTTTGGGATTTTTCCATTTTGCAATGTAGATATCGCCATTTTTGCCTATGACTGGCCGCGTCGAGCCCACAGGCATGAAACGGACCAGCGTCTCGTATGCGTAACTGGCGCTCTTGCGTTCAAGATTCCGCCTATGCAACCCGAAATACCCCTCGACGCCTGCTCCTTTGTGCTCGGTGGAACGGTAGCTGTGGCAGCATATCCTGTCCGCCCCCGCACCCAGCCAGCACAGGTATGTGCGCGGCAAGAGCCGTGCCTGGTCCGCCTCTGTGCAGCCACGCCAGGAAACCCCGCCTACACCGAACATGCCGCCATTCTTCAGATGGTATACGCCCGCCGACACCCCCTTGTACTCGCCTCGCATGGCGTAGACAATAGGCGTGAAATGCTCGCCAGCCTCCAACTTGTCGCCATTGAAGAAATAATATGTGAAAAACGGCTCTGGTGCCTCATCCGCAATGCTGGCGTCAGCCCAGCTGAAGTCCATCTTCCCTGCGACAACGCCTTTCTTCAGCCAGGAGGCCTCCCAGCTGATGTGCAGTTTGTTGGCGTCGCGTGCATTGATCTGCACATTGGCGTCAAGATTTCCTTTTTCATCATGTATCATGTCAAAGTAGAATGGGAATCCTGCAGGTGAAATCACCTTGCCTCCCGCATCGAGATAGGCCTTCAAGGCGCCATTGTAGCGTGAAGGGAAGCACTGCGTATCAGGCAGGAACAGCACTGCATCCGCCTCCGCGTGAAGCCCATTCAATTCCTCCAGGCTGACAAACCTGCGCCTCACGCCTGGGAAATAATCATCCAGACGAAAAGTATGTGTTTCTGAATAGTAGCAATAATCGCTGTCATACAGAAGCACAGCCGTCATATTCTCCTGCTTCACCTTCATTTCCTGAAGCATTCTGGGCAGAGTCTTCTGGAGAAAATCAGGTTTTTCCTGGCTGGAATAGCCCACCTCCGTCAGCCATACTGGCTTGTCCGCAATGCCGTATTTCGCCATCAATGCCCGCAGTTTTCTCATGCTGCCCGGGAGACGTGTCTCAGGCACGTCGTTCCAGCAATATGGGTGTATGCACATTATGTCAAATGCCTCGCATACGCCAGGCTGCCGATAGACTTTCTCAATATAGTCATAGGGAATGCCAGAGGTTCCTGAAAACAGGATTTTCGCATTGGGCGCATGCTGCCGCAATTCCTTTGAGGCAACAAGCAGGATCTTGCCGTAGTTTTCCGCGCTGATGCCCTGTAAATCAGGCTCGTTCATCACCTCGAAGCCATACATCCTGTCGCCATAGCGTTGCGCCATCCGACGCACATAGTCGCCCCATTCTGGCAGGTGCTTATGAAGCGGCTTCATATACGACGGCGGCATGTGCAGCAAGGGTATGTATGCCACCTGGTTCTGCTTGCACTGCTCCATCAGCTTGTCAAATGCAGTGAAGAGCCACTGGCCGCGGGAAGGCATAACCATTCCCCAGCCTGCAGGTCCCCGCAGCACGTCAATGCCCTCATGGTGCATCATCCGCAGTTCCTCCTCCGCCCTGTCAGCCTCCCACCCAAACAGGTGAGACGCAACCCCATATGGCGAAAGCACAAGCCTTTCCTTTGCCGCTGCACAGCATAGCAGCAAAAGACAGACAATGAAAATATGCGCCGCTTGCCTCATATTCATTCATTCCCCATCAACATCACGGGAGGACACTGACACCAGATTTGTCAGTAACTCTGGTAAAAACCAGCGGGCTGCTGACCAGGTCGCCAACTGTCTGCGCCTGCACATGCCCGTCCGCAAAACCGCAATTCGCGCGGTCCCCATGTATTGCCGCAACCATGCCGTAATTCTTGTTCCAGGGGCTGATGTAACTCTTGCGCACGACACTGGTGCCAGACTGCTGAAGACTGTCCGAAGTGATCACAGTCGAGGAGGGATTCTTCATAAGCATGCAGTTGCTGCCTGTATTGTAGCCATTCGCACTGGCATCGAATATGCAGAAGCCAAAATTGCCAGCCTTTTCCTTGGCATCATCCGAGGCAGCGGCGAAGAACGAGAGAGTTCCGTAACTGTTGTCGCCTTGCGCAAAGGATATGCCATCGTCAATCGTCACGTTAATGCTCTTGCAGGTCAACACCTGGTGCTCAATGTACTTTTCCTGCACATAAATCCATGCCCATGGCCTCATCTGAAACTTGCTGGCAGTCCCCTTGTAGATGATTGCCGCTGGAATAATTTCCGAAAACGAATCAGCATACATCCTGTGCGCCATCATGACCTGCTTCTGGTTGTTGACACAGGCAATTGTACGCGCCTTCTCACGCGCCTTGCTCAATGCAGGCAACAGCATCGCCGCAAGGATGGCGATTATCGCTATTACAACCAGCAACTCAATCAATGTAAAGTCACTTCTTCTCATCTTCTCTTTCTCCTGTTTTTGTCATTTTCAATTTATCCGCAAATTACTAAAGCTGATTAGCATGGCTATATTATACTAAAAACAAAACAATGCGCAATACCCTCTGGCGAAAAAAAATAGCAACTTTCCAGACAACTGAACAGTTACATTACACCTTGCAATCTGAAGAAGAACTTTTTCCCGCAGCAGGGGCAGCATTGCTGCTTGCACTCAGGCCGCCAGGTAGGGGCTTCAGCAGCATGAAGCATTCCGCAATTACCTCTTATGGCAACTGGCATTCGAAAAGCTCATCGTCAAGCAACTGGGGCGCAACTCCAGGCAACTTCAATGTGGCGCATACGCCTTTTGGTATGCGGCATCTGAATATTCTTCCCGACCCAGCTTTCGTAACCGTACTTTCAATTGTGCCAGCAGGTGCAATGTGAGTGCAGGTGAACGCAGGCACTGCCTGGCATTGAACGGACGGGCGCAGAAGAATTGACTTGAAGCCTGGCGCAACGGGATTGATGCCTGCGATATAGCGGA
>JAFYGL010000053.1 GCA_017543165.1 Victivallales bacterium
CCTTTGATTGAAAACGCATACAAGGTGCTGGAAGGCGGCAATCTCGAACGGGAGGAGGCCGTGGCCCTGGCGCACGAAATAAATGGCGCTGATATTCTGGACTTGATTTCACTGGCAAACAAGGTGCGGCTCGCATTTGCCCCAAAAGACGCGAGCAGTTGCTCCATTGTCAATGCAAAATGCGGGAAATGCGGTGAGAACTGCCGTTTCTGCGCCCAAAGCGCCCATTACCATACACACATCGACACCTTTCCTCTTCTGTCGGAGCAGGAGGTCGTCGAAGCGGCGCAGAAGGCGTACGACAGCGGCGTCCGCATTTTCGGCTATGTCACAAGCGGGCGCGGCTGGCTGGTGCCAGACGAAGATTTCAGGCACATACTTTCCACGCTGGACTGCCTGCACGAGCGTTTCCCCGATATGAAGCTCTGCGTCTGCCTGGGCATACTCTCGGACGAATGTGCAAGGGAACTTTCCCTTCACCATGTCTGGCGCTACAACATGAATCTTCAGACATCGCCTGCCCGATATGCGGAACTGGTGGCCACCACGCATACGATAGAAGAGAAAATTGCCACCATCCGCCTCATGCAGAAATATGGCATAACAAACTGCACGGGCGGCATATTCGGGCTTGGCGAAAGCTGGGAGGACCGCGTGGACATGGCGTTCGCTATCCGCGACCTCAAGGTAGAGGCGTCCACCCTCAACATTCTCCTTCCCATTCCAGGCACTCCATTGGAGGCGCAGACGCCAGTGACCCCTGCGGATGCCGCCAAGATATTCGCGTTGTTCCGCCTCATCAATCCGACCATGACGCTCAAGTTCTGCGCAGGACGCGAGACGGCAATGAAGGATTTCCAGGGGCTGCTGATGCTTTCCGGCATCAATTCTCTAATGACGGGCGGATACCTTACCACCCGTGGCCGCCAGGTGGCGGATGACATTGCCTTCAGAAAATGCCTTGAAGGTTTTGATTGAACAAGCACACGGCGACTGGACTAGAAGAGCCGCAGTTCAGTCAAGGTTCTACTTCTCCCCATAAGGGTAGGTTTTCTATTGGACTACTGGGACAATTTTGGAGAGAACAACATCTCTGTCATCCTGCCATTTGACAGAATTCAGACGGATGCACAAGTCAATACCCCCCAAGTCAAGGATGATACCCCCCAAGTCGAGATTGACAAGGGCATGTTTACTAGAAAATCGAAACGAATACCATCACAGCAACTCCAATCCTTTGTGTTGCGGTATTGTACCACTCCTCGCTCGATTGCGGAAATCATGCAAGCGCTATCGCTTAAAAACAGGAAAGATGTTCGTGAAAGATGTATTTCTCCTCTTGTCGAGCAAGGTCGTCTCGCGATGACAATTCCCGACAAGCCCAATAGCCGTTTTCAGAAATACATGGCTATCAAGTAAGGTATTCAGGTCGAGCAGATAGATGAATACCTCAACCAAAGAGACACGCAGCGAGGAGATGAGACATATTCGGGCGAAAGATATGGCGATTGCCTTGTTTGCTAATTAGTATTCTCTTTTTTAGGAGAGACATTTATGGACATTGAAATCATTACAGGCGACATCACCAAACTTGAGGTGGATGCAATTGTGAATGCGGCCAACTGCGGGCTGCTAGGCGGTGGTGGTGTGGACGGGGCAATCCACCGTGCGGCGGGCAAGGAACTCTATGAGGAATGCCTGAAACTGGTGGAGGGTTTGCCAGAACGCAGGGGAAAGATTGGGCAGGCGTACCTCACCAAGGCAGGAAGGCTGCCCTGCAAATACGTCATCCATACGCCTGGGCCAGTATATCGCGACGGGCGGCACGGCGAGCCTGAATTGCTTGCCAACTGCTACGAGAACAGCCTCCGTCGCGCCGAGGAGATGGGCTGCGCAAGCATTGCATTCCCCTGCATATCGACTGGCGTCTATGGCTACCCCAAGGAGGAAGCCGCGCGGATTGCCGTCAGAAGCGTCCAGTCGTTTTCGCCAGTGTCGCTCCAGAAAGTCGTGTTCTGCTGCTTTGAGGCAGGCGACGAGGCAATATACAAACGCATTTTGAACGAAAAAGGCTGAGGCAAGGAAAAAAAATGTCATTCAATGGCAAGATAATCGTAATCACTGGCGGTGCGCAGGGCATTGGCAAATGCTGCGCGGATTGCTTTGAACGGGAGGGGGCAATCGTCCATGTCATTGACAAACGGCAGGGACCCTGGTTTGTGGGGGATTTGGCCGACAAGGGGACGCTGGAGCGCTTCGCCGCCGATGTGCTGGCGAAGAGCGGTCGCGTGGATGTGCTGGTCAACAACGCCCTCCCTCTGTTCAAGGGCATTGACGAATGCAGCTACGAGGAATTCGCCTACGCCCAGGCGGTGGGCGTAATAGCGCCATTCTACCTTGCCAAGTTGTTCAAGGACCACTTTGGCGAGGGTGCTTCCATAATCAACATCTCATCCTCGCGGGACAGGATGAGCCAGCCCCAGTCGGAAAGCTACACGGCTGCCAAAGGGGGCATTGCCGCGCTTACGCACGCACTGGCGGCAAGCCTTGCGGGGCATGTGCGCGTCAATTCCATCTCGCCTGGCTGGATAGACACCTCGTTCAAGACCTACGAGGGACCAGACGCCACGCAGCATTTCGCCGGCCGCGTGGGAAATCCAATGGACATCGCCAACATGGTGCTCTATCTTGCGTCGGACAAGGCAGGCTTCATCACAGGCGAGAACATCTGCATTGACGGCGGCATGACACGCCAGATGATTTACACAGGTGATTTCGGTTGGCGACTTGAAAAATGAGGAAGGAGTGCCATAATGTCGGATGACGCAATCAACATGCGCAATGCAGTTGCCGGGGACGTGCCTTTCATCAAGTCATGCATCCATGAGTTGGCGGAATACGAGCATTCGGCGGAACTGGACAAATCCACGGAGGCCATGCTGCACGAGAACATCTTTGCGAAGGGATTCGCCAAGGTGCTGATTGCTGAATGCGAGGGGGAGAAGGCGGGATTTGCGCTTTGGTTCAACAACTTCTCCACCTGGCTGGCGCG
>JAFYGL010000542.1 GCA_017543165.1 Victivallales bacterium
AAGGTAATCAGTGAAAATCTGTGGAAATCTGTGGATAAATAAATAATCCTGCCCCTTAAGGCGAGTACTGGATAGTTTCCGAAGCGAAATCACACATCAGAAGCGCAGCGCATCCTTGGCCGCATTGCCCATGACTGCATCAATGTCAGGTGTAAATAGGCCGCCCATGAGATGCAGGAACTGCGCCCACCTGCCCTCATAGCCGCCTTCTTGCATGATCTTCGCGTCAGGCAGATAGTCAGTCCTGAAGCCAGTATAGCCCAACAGGAACAGTTTTTCATCGCCATTCCGCGCCGCGTCAATCATGACCTTGGCAAGTTCCGCGGTGATTTCCGCCGAAATAGTCAGGAACCGCACATTCCGTGCAATGCGGATGCCGCGCAGCTCCAGTTCGCAGAAGTTCTTGCTCTTGCCCGCCTTAAGTTTCTTGCGCAATTCCTCCGTGCAGATTCTGACATAATCGTACATGTCGCCGTCATAGAAATTGTAGAACTCATCCAAATCCGCATCGGTGAACATCTTGTTCTCATCCATTGGCAAATCCATTCGTAGAATGCGGCCTGCCAAGTCCAGTTGCATGTCGGCCATTTCACTGGAGGCCATGAAGCCCTCCAGGAAATCGACTATCTGCTTTCCCGCCTTTGCCAGCCATGCGTCGTCGCCGTCCTGGAATGCGGTGCCCTCCTCATTCATTGAACGCACCTTGGCACTGCCAGCCGCGCCCTGCATGAACTGCAGATTGCCCTTGAACTGGGCGGCGGCGGCTCCCGGATAGTCGGCACTTATGCGCAAACCGCCGCGGGTGGTGGGATGGCATGAAATGGAATACAGCACCGTATCCTCCTTGCCAGCACGCTTCGCCTGCAGCACAGGCACGTCCGAAAGATAGAAGCCATTGGGATTCGGGCTCATGTATATTTCGCCATTTTTGGGAAGACGCCTGTTTATGCCAAAATCAAGTTTGCCAATTCCGAACCGCAATTCAGCCTCGCTCAAATCATCCAAGGCCTTGCCCACGGCCTCCACTGCCGCCTCTATCACAGACTGGCGGTACTCCATATCAACCTTGCAGCTGGGGGCATAGTAGTATTCCTCCACCATCGGCCCGCAATGGGTATGTATGGAATTGACTACAATCATGTTCCTTGAAAGACCATAGTTCTCCTGGCAATAATTGTATATCTCATCGGACATGGCCTCTGGCGTGCCAATCAAATCAAAGGAAATTATCACCAGCTGATGCTTGAGGGCATCCTCAAATGCGGAAGCACGCACATAGATGTGGTCCGCCACTCCTATATGCCGTTCCGTCCTGTTGGCATAGCCTGCCAGATACTGTGGTTCTATGGGTGTAATGTCAATCTTCGCAAATCCAAATCTCTGCATGTTCACCGTCTCCTATTTTTCAAGCCTGATCATCGCATATACATCCAGGCATTCCTTGGGAAGGAACACCTTGACGCCATTTGAAACCTTTTCCAGCCTCAGCGGTCTTGCCTGCCCACGATAGTCGGGGCTATATGCAGTCGCCTTCCTGGCATCGCTCCCGTACAGGACAAAGGAAATGTCATTGGGAATCCTGGGGAATGCATCCTTCGGCGCATCGCCCGTGCACATCTCGCCTAATTTCAGATTTGCGCCACTGGCATTGACAAAATGTATGACAGTGGAGCCACTGGCCTCCTTCCAAAGCGTGGTGTATATCTTCTGCCCAGCGCCAGACACTTCCCAGCACCGCGCATCGGCGAAAATGCCGCTGATGAACTTCTGGTAAAATGCCTCCAGTTTCTCATCCAGATCAAATTTCCATATCTGGTGGTGGGAAATCTCCATTGCATAGAACCTGGAGGCGATTGGAACGGAGCAGTAGATGAAACGCCCCTTGCCATACTGCCTCTCTTCATACAGGATGTCGCCCTGCCCCTTGCGCAGGAAACTGTCCATCTTCCGTTTCAACGTGACCTCCTCGCCATTTCTGGAAAGTGCGCCAAACTGCTCGCGTTTTCCAGTCATGGCAAGCTGGAAGCCGAATATGTCCTGGAACGCCCATTTCCTGCGAAGTGTGCCATACTGGTCGTAGGCCCCCGTGATTGTGGTCATGAAAACGGTGCCGCCTCTTTCCACATATCTGCGCAGCGCGGCAATGGTCTCGTCGCTCATGCAGCCAGTGGCGCCCAGCGCGATTATCTTGTACTTGTCCAGAAACTTGTCATTCAAATTCATCTCCCAGATGAAGTCGTATGGTATATGCAGGCACTCCAGTTCCTGCGCCAGGCCGAATAGCTCGCCTTCAAAGCCCACCAGGCTATTCCAGTCCCTGCTGCACTTTGAGAAGAACAAGCCAATTTCCGCAACGGAAACCGCACCCTTCTTTTTCATCGCCATGTCACTTGCAAAGAATTCAGCAAACCTGGGCGCGTCCTTTGGCTTGTCCAGCACAGCCAAAAGGCAACTCTGGTTCATCATGTTGGAAACGCAGCAGGAGAAATAGTTGGTCTTCCAATTGGAATCATAGTACCACCCCCAAACACTTGTGCCAAACGTGTTCGGGAACATGTTGCTCATCTTGCGGTAAGGCATCAGCGAACGGGACGACTGTATGGTGTTGCGCGTCATAACCTCTGTGCCAGTAACATTCACCACCCTGCCAAGGTCCAGCAAATCCACGCTGGCATTGTGCCTGGGCAGCGAGTATATCATGCCCCAGTGCGTCGTGTACGTGCTCACCACCAAATCTGGCCTCAAATCCCTGGTGCGCTTGCGCAACTCCACTTTCCAATTGGTGACGGAGGCCGTATGCCAGGAATGCCACATCTTCCAAAGCGGGGCACTTGTATTGTAGAGACGCTTGTCACACTCGTTCAAAGGCAGGGCGCAACCAGTCTCCCTGGTGAATTTTTCACGGCAATATGCACAGGAACAGGAGGCGTTCCAGTATTTTATCTCATCCAGCTGCAATCCGTCCACCCCCGCCTTCACCAGTTCCCGCAAGTAGCCATAGTAGGTGTCGTTGAACGTGGGGTTTGTAATGCAGAACTGGAAGCTGGGCAGATTGTCCAGCACGCCATATTCCATTTCCGGCAGCCTCTCCGCCAGGCAGCGCAGGCCGCTGTCACTGTTCCAAAGCAGCGTGGCGTCATGGTGGTCAATCAGTTTCAACCCACGGGAGTGCATTTCATCGGCAATCATCCTGACCGCCTCGATGCCGCGCTGTATGTGGTTCATGTATGTATGCCTGCTGTGCATGCCAGACAGCATCGCCACATTGAAGCCCTTGTCCTTGAGTTCCGCGTCCAGGAACTTCTTTCTGTCGGCGGGGTCATTCAATTCCGCCAGTGTGGCGGAATTGGTGAGCAGCCTGTATGGAGTGAAGTTCTCCAGCCATTTGCATGATTCGCCCCTTGTATCGCCCAAATCAACTGGAGCGGGAATCTCAAGTGGCTTTTCAGGCATTTCAGTGCCAGGCACAGGCATGTCTATCATGCGGGGGGAAAGCGTCAATTTCAGTGGATGCTTGTAGTCTTCGTTGCGGAAAATCGAGCCAGGCTCATAGCCGTCGCTCACCCAGAAGCCACGCTGCATCTGGAAATCCTCCATATCAGCCATCAGGGGCTGAACGCCTATTGCGGACAGCATGTAGTCGCCCTCGAACTGGAATTCAGCCTGCCCATTGGCAACATGCACCGTCCTGGACACGATGAACGCCTTCCTCTTGCCAATGGCCGGCACCTGGCCGAATTCCTCCTTGCCATTGAGCTTGATGCTGAACTTGCTGTCGTCGCCAAGGTAATTTCCAATGCCTACAGTGAACACATAGTACCCTCTGTAGGGAAGCCCCGCAATGCGGAACACCGCCTTGCCTTGCCCGCTGACATTGCTGTAGTACGCACCTTCCTTGTACCCAATATTAACTTTCCCTGGAGCGCCCTCCACCCAGCCAAAGCCAGTCTGGGCATCAAAAGGCTTGTTTCCATTGGCATAGTTCTTTCCAAAGACAGGTGCGCCGAAGCAAAACAGATGGGAAGGCAGCAGATGCTGGCTGTACTTGTAGCTCTTCATGGCGTGCATCTTGAAATACGAGTTGAAGTCACCATTGCAGATGACTATCTTGGTTCCTGTATGGGAGCCTATCTTGCCGCCATACGAACCGCAGCCGAATACAAAACCGCCCTTTTCGTAACTGATGCGGCACTGCCCCCGCACCGTGCCCAATGAATACATCAGGCAATAGTCCGTGCATCCAATGGGATTGAAGTCAAACACCACGCCATTGGCATTGAGCCAGCGATATGTGCCCGACAATTCCTTGCCGATGACACCATGCCTGTCATTGAAACTGCGCCCATTCCCTTCCAGCGCATCGTATTTTGCCCCCATGAACGCCTCGCCTGGAACCTTCAAATCCAGTTTTCTGGCATGCTCATAGTCGCCGCAGCCGCTTTCGCCCATCAGAGTCAGTTCAATCGCACCATCGGCGCGTTCCGCCACCTCCAGGCGATAGCGGGCCTCCTTGTCCTCGCACCATTTGTTCCAGACTTTCGTGCCGTCAGGCAATGTGGCAAAACTGCGCTTGACACGCTCTGGCCTGGCAACACTGTCCATGTTGCTTTCAAGCCTCTCAACTATCAACTGCCCGTCATTGTAGATTGCAAAGTTGTCCCCAACCTGCTTCACACTCAACTTGGCGTATGCCAGGCAAATGCACCCAAGCAATCCAGCCAACATCAATTTCCGAAACATCACTTTCTCCTATTTTTATTTCCAGAAAACATTATAAATCCACGACAGTTCTGTGCGGGGCGATACCATCGCCCCGCTTTTGGCCAGTGCTAAAAGCGGGGCGATGGTATCGCCCCGCACAGAACTCCACTGTCCACTATCTAGCCACCACTATGTTTTTCCACTTTCCATTGCGCAGCCTGAACACCCAGAATGGGGGCATTGCCATTATGTAAATGGTGATCATTATCCAGATCGTGTACAATCCGAAGTTGCAGAAGCCCGCAAACAACAGGCCTGCGCATGTGATTATTGCACACAGGCTGAGTATCTTGGATGTCCACTTGGTGTCGCCCACGGTCTGCAGCCCAGAGCACAACGAGACATAGAATGAATCAACCATGCAATAAAGGGACACAAAATACAGCAGGCGCGTACTTGTCTTCATCAGTTCCTCGTAATGCGCTTCGCCTGGCTCAAAGAACATATTCAGATAGAATGACGGCACCAAAACAAATGTGGCCGCCACGCTTATCATCCAGATGGCCGACAATGTAGCGCCCTTCCAGATGTAGTCCAACGTAGCCTTGTGGTCCTTGCGGCCATGGGACTGCCCGATGAAGGCGCCAACGCCGCGGGCTATGCCTATGACAGGCAGCAGCGACAATGAATTCAGACGCCATACCGCCGTAGTCGAGGCCAGCGCAACATCCCCTATCCTGCCCGTTATTATAAGAAAGATGCTGAACAACATGGCATCCATGAACTGCAACAGCCCGCTTGGTGCGCCAAAATGCACCAGATGCTTCATCATCTCCCAGTCAAAACCACGCCCATGCCAAGTGGCATATTCATTGCGGTTCCTCCTTGAAAGGAACATATATGCCATTATCGCAAAACTCAATGCCGAGGAGGAAACCGTTGCCACAGCCGCCCCTGCGACGCCCATCGCAGGGAAACCCAATTTACCGAATATCAGGACATAATCCCCAAGTATGTTGGCGCCATGCCCCGCCAATGTGGCCATCATGAGCCGCGCATTGTCCTTGCGACCTGAAAAGAAGCCTGACATTGCACTTTGAGCAAAATTGAACACTCCTGCAATTAGCAATATCTGTAAATAAATGCCTTCTTTTTCAGCCAACTCAGCATTGTGCCCGCACTTGATGAAAAAAACATGGGAGAAAAAACTCAGCAAAAATGTCAATGCCCCAGCGAAAATTGACAGGTATATTCCCTGCCAGATGGCCTTGCCCACCTTCTTCTCCATGCGGGCGCCAACATAATTCGACGTCAGCACCGCCGTATAACTCACCAGCCCCAGCAAAAAGCAACTCAGCGTCCAGGAAATGCAGCCAGATGTGCCTGCCGCCGCCAGCGAAGTCGGCGAATGATGCGCCAGAAACATCGCATCAAAGAACTGCATTATCGCCAGCCCCGATGTGGACAGTATCAGCGGTACGGATGTATGTATTATCTCTGTATAGGTATTCTTCATTATTTTCTCTAATAGATTTCCACAGTCACCCTAAAATTTTATCTGTGGCAACTATTCAGTCCCCTATATTAG
>JAFYGL010000543.1 GCA_017543165.1 Victivallales bacterium
GGAAAATGTGGGATATGGTGCTGAAAGACAAGGCAGTGTCGCCTTGCACCAGATATGGAATCACCTCGTATCTCCCGTTGGGAAGCAATTGCGATGCGATTTTCAGCATAGCTTTCTCTTGCGAGAATGACATGCGCCGCATTTTGCGGGCGCCATTTTCCGTGATGACCGCACGCAACGTGCCATTGGCAGCGGCTGTGCGGAATTGCTCCAGGTACGCCGTGGGCAAATCAAAGCCAAAGGAACTTGCGCGTGTCGCAATTTTCAGCAGGAGCGCAAAGAGTTTTGCATCATCAGGCGTGGGAGCAAGCGTGCTTTCGTCCAGAAAGAGTTGCTTTGGCTGCTTGTCGCCTTCGCCTGTGTTGCGCCACCATGTCTCTACCCTTATGGCAGGCGCCTGCGTTTCCCTTGGGTTGCACTGGTCCAGCCGTATGACGTACAGAATCTCCTGCTTGAGGGATGAATCGCTTTTCTTCTCCGCCTGCATTTGCAGGAGCCTTTGCAGGGCAGGGGACTGGGGCAGGATTGTCCTTTCACGAGGCGGTTTGGGCTGCGCCTGCCTTGGCATGGGTGTCTTCCTCAACGGCTTTTTCTTGCCCTTGCCTGGCTGTTCCAGTGGCTCGTATGTAAGTTCGTCATCTGCCATTTAGTCGTCCAGGCACAGCCTCTTGAAATTGCAGTTCTGGCATGAATCCTCTGGCCTGGGCAGATAGTCGTCTTTAGCCTGGCTGGATTTTTCCTTGGCGAGCATGGCCTCCGCCCCCTTGAGTATCTGCTGCCTGGCTGTGGCCAGGTCGCCTTCCGTGACAATGAAGGACCTGCCGCGCCCGCCGTCATTGAGAAATACGGTGCTTACATTCACCTGGTTTGCTGGCAGGGAATATTTTTCCATGGCGAACATCTTGTGGCATGCCTGCTTCAATCTGAGGAAGGCCCTTTCCTCGTTGCCCAAAGTCCAGAACAAGGTGGTCAATGTGCCGTCCTTTTCCTTGTAGATGAAGTCAGGAGGCTCCTGCACATTGATGTCGTCGAGGCGGAATGTGTCCTTTTTTGAAGGAAAAGACCAGGTGCTTTTGTCCAATGCGGAAATTGATTTTATGAAAGGCGAGAAATGGAACGTGTCCATTGCATCCAGAATCTGTTGCTTTGCGTTGTCCGTGGCCTCCTGTGGAAGTTTGCGCAACGTGCCGTATTCCTTGCCATTGCCGTAGTACAACTCGAATATATTGGTGCTTGTCTCTGGCTGTTCCTTCCATGCGCCATTCAGGTATTCCATCCAACTTTCACGCATGTTCTTCAAGGCGATTTGCTGAAGTTCTTCCTTGCCTGGCATTTGACCATTAGAGGCGCATTGCGCCAGTGCCTGGGCGAGAGACCTGCATATCATATTGCCAGTCCATGCCTCAAGTGTTTGCAGATGCGACAACTGCCTGGCTATGGCGTCATCCTGGCTGCGCAGGTGAAAATATGCCCTGGGGCAGCGCATGAAAATGGCCTGCCTTTCCAGAGACCAGATGAAGTCCTCTTTCATTTTTTTGATGCCCTCCTTTGCCTGAAGAAGTCCTTGATGAGGCGCAGGCACTCGTCAGCAAGTATTCCAGGTTTGCACTGCACATTGTGGAGGTAGCCTGGAATTGCCAGCACTTCCAGCTTGCTGCCGGCGGCGCCGAATACAGGGTCGCAGCAGCCGTACACCAGTCTTGCCAGGCGGCAGTTCACCATTGCGCCTGCGCATTGAGGGCATGGCTCTTTTGTGACGTACATGGTGCAGTCGTCCAGCCGCCATGCGCCCAGTTTGCTGGAGGCCTCCTGCAATGCAAGCAGTTCGGCGTGTGCAGTGCCTTGTTTGAGTGCCTCCACCTTGTTGTGCGTCCTTGAAAGAATCTCGCCATTTCGCATGATTACGGCACCGACTGGCACCTCGCCTTCCTGGAACGCCAGATGCGCCTCCTCCAATGCGAGGCGCATGTATTGCTCGTCATCTATTTGCATTGCTTCTCGGCGTCCCTGAATACCTGGAGCAGTTCCTCGTCAGTCTCTGCATTGCGGATGTTTTCCATGAAGTTCTTGACGCAGCAGATTTGGCTGATTCGGCTCAGCATTTTGATGTGCCTGGCGCTGTCAAGGCTGCATGAGAGAATAAGCAGCTCGGTAATGGAACCGTCTGGCGCGGAATTGAAATATGAGGGGCGCGCGAGTTTGGCGATGCATACGAAGTCTTCGCTGAAATAGCCTTCATCCCTGGTGAGCGGGTGTGGAATTGCAATCCCTTCCCCCATGTTGGTGGTGCCTTGCTCCTCCCTGCGTTCCAATTCATGCCTGAAATCCTCGGGATCATAGAGAAAACCGCTGTTTTCTGCCAGAATAGTGAGTTCCCTGAGAATGCCTGCCTTTGTGGTGCCAGGCAGATTTGCGCAGACGCAAGCCTCTGGTATTGGCAAAGGCTCCTGGTCTGCCCCTCGTGTGTTGTCGCTCTTGCTCTTGGCGATGATCTGGTTGGTTTTCCAAAGGTCCAGCTTCTCCTGCTCGAAGAAGAAGGCGTCCCCGCGCATGATGTGGTCAATTTCGCCTTGCACTGCCATGGTGCGGAGTTTGCCTTCCTCCATTCCCAGCAATTCCGCCGCGCTCTTAAGATTAATAAGTCCTCTTCCCATAATCAGTATGTTCCTTTGGTTTGTAAGAACAAGTAATGTATTATTGATTGCCATTGTTTCAAGATGGCAAGTAGTAGAGCGATGACGCGTCGCGCCAGGGACTGGCTTCTTGTTTACTGAAAACACACTTCTTGCAAAGGACGATGGTTGCGACAGCATGTCATTGGTGCGACGGCGAGTAAACGCTACGCTAAGGCCGTCGCTACTACGGCAACTGGCATCAATACAGGTGGAAAAACGACACCCAATAGAAAAAGGGGCCGTTGCAAAACTAGATATCTAGGTGTCTAGGTGTCTAGATGGTTTTGCAACAGCCCCTAGTTGCTACAGCCTTGTGGAATGGAATCGTATTCAGGCAGTGAGTTTGATAATGATTGGGCGGTATGGCTGGCAGGTTGAGCCTGGCAGGTTAAGCCTGCCGTCCTGGTATGTGAATGGCATTTCCCTCCATGAGCCGTCAGGCAGCAGTTCCAATGCGCTTGATGGTTTTGACTTGCACTGCAGTGCAATGTCCGTCAATGTGTCGTAGCTAAGATTGAAGATGGCGGCCAGCACTGAATTGTCCATCATGATGCCGCAGCGCATCATGATGTCCTGCTCGTTCAGGCAGAATGCGGGAATGTCGCACAGTTCGGGCAGTATTTGCGCCAGCCACTCCTTGCGGTATGGCGCCACTGTGTACACATCGATGTATCCCGCCCAGGATGCCACCTTTGTCTTGCCATTGTCATAGATGAGGGAGCCTGGACCAATGGTCTGCTTTCCTGTGTTTGCCGCGAATGGGTTCTTTATCAGGGAACTTATGATTTTTGCGCCTGGCAATGGCTTGAGGAGACGGCACTCATTCGAGTAGAGTAGGCGCATGTTTATGCCATTGGAATCCAGCACTTCCATTGAGAAATGGGGGCATGGTGACGAAACTGATACTCCTATCGTGTTGCCGTGGCCCATCTGTTCCAGCATCTCTGCGGCCTTGCCGTCCAGAAGCAGGTTTCTGGTGACCAGCGCCTTTATTTCCTGTGGCGTAAGCTCGTTGCACAATTCCTCCGTCAGCAGGAAGCATTCCGCCGTCTTGTCGGCGGGTGCCTTGAAAGTGACGGGGAAGCCCATGCGTCCCAGCGCGATGCTGAACCACTCCTTGCAATCGAAATAGTGCGGATATTCCTTCGGATGGAAATTCTTCTCCAGATTTGGAAGTGGCACGGACGGCCCC
>JAFYGL010000054.1 GCA_017543165.1 Victivallales bacterium
GACTTATGGGACTTATGGGACTGGCCTTTTGTCGCATAAGTCGCATAAGTCCCATAAGTCCCATAAGCCATGGAGAAGAGAGCGAGATATTATTATACAAGTGATTTTCAATTTTGCGGGGGGCTTGTATATTTGCTGGCGGCAAAGAGAGGGAAGATGCTATACTACCAGTACAAGAACAAAGTCGAATACGTGGCGGCGGAACTGCGGCAGAAGATACAGTCTGGCGCTATTTCGCCGTCCCAGAGGCTTGCCACTTCAACGGAAATCGCGCGGGAGTATGGCGTGTCCATGATGACGGCGGACCGTGCGCTGAAACTGCTAGTGGAGGAAGGGCTGATAGTGCGCACAAAAGGGCAAGGCACAAGAATACTGCCAGCAAGAAAGACTTTCACAATCGCGCTACTTGACACCAGGGGGGGGACGCTTTGCCGCAAGGACCAGGTAATATACGAGCAGAACACATATCCCATCATCCTGCGTGAATGCGCCGCCAGGGGAATGGTACTGAAACATGTCTATTCCCTGAATTCCCCAATTGGGCGCAAGGCGGACGGCATCCTCACATCGGTAAACCTTAATCCCTCCACTCTACCCGATGTTCCCATTGCGTATTTCAGGGACTACAGAATGATAGACCGCCCATTCATACAGGTGGTGCCAGATTTGACATCAGTCATGAACGACATATTCCGCAACATAACGGACAAACTTGGCAGGCAATACTACATATCGATGACAGGCACCCCCAACATCCGCCTTTTCGGGGAGAAGTTCCTCATGTTTGCAAAGCAGCACGGGATACCTTCCAGTTCAATGCACATCTCGATTGCGACCACCAACAATGACGGACTGACGGCAGACAAGATTGGATACAACTTCGGCAAAGAAATGCCAGAGCCAAGGAACGCCGTCATTTTCTCCACATCGGATTTCCGTTCGGCGGGCATACTCCGCGCCTTGGACGAGCGTGGCGTGCCGCCAGAATCATACGACCTTATCAGCTGCAACAACTGGGAAAGCTATGGATTCAATCCATTTCCAACGCCGCGCATGACGTCCATAGACTTCAGGCGGGAGGACATGTTCATCAAGCTAATCGACATGCTATACAATGCCATTGTCCACAAGGAAAACAACATAATCAACATAGCAAAGGTACCAGCCGTGCTGAAAATCAGGCAGTCGGCATTCTCCAGGAGAGCCAGGCAACATGAATGAGATGCAGATCCAGAAGGAACTGGGCTTTGATGAAAGCCTGCATGATTTGATATTTGCGGGATGGGACATCACTTCCGCTGAAATGCCTGCGGACATTCCATTCCTTGCGTCAGGGCAAATACGCCAATGCTGCGATTTCTGCCAGACTGGAGAGGTTTTATGCAAGGAACTGCTGCGGACTGCCGAAATAGTCAATGCCTCTCCTGCGCTGAAGGCGTTTGCCTGGCACGTTTACGACAAACTGGCTCTGCATCCCGCAATTCAAAATGATCCCAGCAATGGCAATTTTGCAGGCTGGCCAATTCCGCAGATTCCAGAAGGCGTGGAAAAGCATTTCTACAGGCTGGCGCACCTGGCCATAATACCAAAGGCCATTGAGAATTACAGGCAAAAGGGCATTCCCGAAGATACCATACGGAATACATTGCACATCGGCCCCGTCAATTCAGTTTTCAATCCAAGAAGCCTGGCCTGGACACGGCATTATCTGAATGCCGAAATATACTGGATTGACCGCTTCCAGTTCATGGTCTATCCCAACAACCACAGTGGCCTCGTGCTGAAAAACAGAATTGACGGACGCAAGCTGATGGTATGCGGACCAGGCATCAGACTGGACAAGGAAGGAATGTTTGCCATGCCTGGCAAGGAAGACGACACTGACTGCATATCCCCATTCGTGGAGACACCATGTTTCGTGAGAGGCTATCCTGTAAATCCAAAAGGCTTCGTGGAACTTCAATGCCGCACATTCCCACTGTCAGAATGGCAGATTGCGCTCCGTCCCAGCCAGCCTCTGATTGACATGCACATCCCATCAGGCGGCGGCATGACCTTGGAACTTTGCAAACAGTCATTCCATGACGCATTCTGCTTCTTTGAGAAATATCTGCCTGGCAGGACCTTGCCTATAATTCGCTGCCACTCATGGATATTCAACAGAGACCTCGAACCGCTGCTCCCCGATTCAAACATAGCCAGGCTCATGCGGGAATGCTATGTCCATCCATGGATTTCCACTGGCATGGACGGAATGTACTTCCTCTTCGGCGGCGAAAACCACGCTTCCTGGAGCGAATACCCGCACGACACATCACAGAGACGCGCGCTGCTGCATATACTGGAATCTGGCAGGCAATTGCACTGCGGCGGCATGCTGCTCTTCAAAGAGGACATGCCGCATTTCGGCACGTCATATTATAGACGCAACTATTCTTTGTAAGAAGTGGACTGTGGACTGTGGACTGTGTTATGCCTTTTAGGCACGGATGGCGGTCACGCCTCCCAGCTGCATTTCGGGAAGGCCGTCATGGGCAATCCGGTTGGTGTTGAAGGTACCGGCACGGCTAATCAGACCATGCACCTCGTACCCCTTGTCCAACAGAAGTTCCGTCAGGCAGTATCCGTCCTGCCCCGCGATGCCTGTGATGAATGCTCGCTTCATCGCTGTTCTCTCGCGTTGGGGTCTCATGATTTGCCA
>JAFYGL010000544.1 GCA_017543165.1 Victivallales bacterium
AGAGTTTGTTGCCGTCAGGTGAAGTTTCGCGGCGGAAGAAGCGCCATGCGAATGCGGAGACCGTGGTCTGCTCTTCCTGGTTGTTGTAGTATGAGATGAACGGGAATACCTCGCAACTGCTCTGGGTGGGAGTTGTGACCTGCCTGAAGCCCCGCCATAGCACCGAGGTCTCGTTTTTCATGGGGGATGTCTTGCGTTTGAAGAGCGTTCCCCAAATTAGACTGAATGTAGTGCCTCTGTCATTTTTCCTGTAATCCAAAAGGTCCAGCAGCATTCCGAAACTGCGGTTTTGAATATTGGACTTGGGATATTTGCATTCCAGTTCCTTTTCAAGAGTTTCAAGGCTCTCATTGCATATCCGCTCTATTGGTGGCAGAGCGAGTTTCTGGCACATCTCGTTGATGGACTGGCGTTTTTCATCTAACTCGAGACAGGTGTCTTGCGTCAAAGCGTTTCTATAGACAATGGTGGCTTTTGCCGTCCTGATGAGAAGGGATAGTTTTGTGCAATCATTGGCTTGCTCGCCAAGCCAGGCGCGGCTGGGATTGCTGCGGTAGTTCCAGAGGGCACCGAGCAAAGCATTGTGCTTGAATGTGCCTGGTGCTTCTTTCATGGAAATGCCTTGCGTCGTATTGGCATGGTCGAATAAGGGCCACATTCTAAACTTGTGCTGGACATTGTTATTGTCAAATATACGCTTTTCGTATCTGCCGAAATAGCAAAGCCAATCCACAGAATAATATGGTCTTGGACTGGCCTCTGCCGCCCTTGTTGATTCCAGCGATCTGGCGCTCGTACCCCATTCGCAGCCGCCGACAATGTGGCTGAGCAAGCCTATTTTCGTCTTATTTTGCGTAGAACTGCATGAGAACAAGGGAAAGATGCCCCATGCGTTCTTGTCCCACCAAATGGGGCCAGCGGCGGTGAAGTCCCTTACTCTAATGTAGAACGGGAAGAGTCCCGTGGAGTTTGGCGTCTTCCACCAAAGCAGGAAATGATGCGCATCCTGCCCCATAAAGCATACTGGGAAGAGGCCCCAGTATCCATTGTCGCGGTTCCACCAGGCAAGTGTCACACAGTTGAAAGTGGGCGAAAAATAGCCAATTGGTGTAAAGAGATTTTTCTTGCGGTTGTAGATGTAGAGAGGCAAGAGGTAATTGAAGTCCTTTCCCTTGCAGAACAAGGGGAATACCCCCCATTCCTCCTTTGTTGCCCTGTAGGCGAGGAGGACTTGCCAGAAGTCGTCTTTGCCTATCCAGAAGAGCGGGATGACACCGCCTTTGTCCTTGGCGATGACCATGGTAAGCAATCGGAAATAGTTTTGATCAAAGTCGCTGACTGGCCAGAGAACGCCCCATTCCTTGCCCTCATTGAATACTAGCGGACGAAGTGCAAAGCCCTTTGCATCTGTGTCGAAGAATGGCCAGAGGACCGAGGTCCCGTTTTCATTTGCATAGCAGATTGGCCAGAGATTTACGGTATTGCGGCTGGTGCTGTTGCCCAGCGGCGTCAAATTGAAGAGGCGCTTGGGTGAAACGCAGCCCGTTGCAAATGCAAAGACAAACAGGACCGCTCCCAGCGTAAGAATTATTCTTCTTTTATCTGTCATAGCCAAGTCCCCTATGGCGCCCTGCCCTCTAGTGGCTCATCTAATTTTTTGCTTTCGCTTTTATTGTTTGGTTGCAGAGGATATTCTATTGAAACTGGGAAGCCAATGCGTACAATATGGTCTGGCATCATATCGTCCCCCGTCTTGCGTTCAGCATAAATGCTAACTGCGTCCTTGTATTTAGGATGGCTGGCGATTTTCAATGGGCCATTGGTGAATGGGTCGCAAGGAAGTTCTGGCAGAAACGACGGCACCAGCAGTCCCAGAGTTGTTGGCCATTGGTGATGTGCAAGCCGATATTGATGCACCGCAATGCCCACGATTGCCTCGCGGCAAGTCGCCTGCCAATACTGCATCCCATACAGGTCGGCGTATCTGTTTATATGCACGCCAACGCCATCCATACACTTTTGATTTGGCGCAAACACCTCGTAGTTCCAGGGGATGGAAGCAAGCCATCTGTCGAAATCCGCCTCCAGTTCGCCCATTTTTTCCAGTGGCGTGTCAAGTGCCCTAAACTTCAACTGGTAGAATACGTCAGTTTGCCTCAGAAGCCGCGTCTCCCAGTAACGCCCAAGCCCCGCTGGCACGCTTGCCAGAGGCTTCTTATAATGCTTGAAAAATACAGCAATTATCGCAAATGGCTCGTCCTCGCCAAAGGGGCCTGATTCAATAAATGCCTGGCGCCTGACATCGTTGTTCCAAAGAATATAGTCACGTTCCAATGGTTTCATTGCGTAATCGGCCTCCTGCAATGCAGATAAAATCCTTTTGCAAAGCGAGGCATCGCCTGGAATGCCATTGCGCAGCAGATGGGGAAGCAGGCGCAGCCGCCTTTGTTCCAGCCAACTTTTTGACTTTGTCTCCTGTGCAAGCGCCTCCCATTGAGCAAGCACCTCGGAATTCCTGCCCGCTTTCCAGGAGTTTGTCAGTTCATCTTCGTTCTTTTTGAACTTCATAAAATCATCATATTCCCGCTTTGAGGCATCTTGCGAGGGTGCTTCTCTGATTTTGCGCAATTCCTTGCCGTATGCTTCACATGCCTTCCATTGGAAATGCCCTAGCAGCACAGGGCACAATATGCTTGCCAATGGCAACAGCGCAAAACAAGTGCCGACTACAATGCCGTGCCTCACTTTGAGACGGACGTCGCCCTTTGCAACACGCCACTCGCAGGCGCAGTGCAAGCCATCCGCCGCCACTTGCAGCAGGAATGCAATAAACAGCCCAAGCCGTCCAAACACGGGTTCAAGTTCTTTTATGTATGGCTCTGACACATCTTGCAAATGGCATAAGGCTTTCAATAACTCACCCAACGTATATTTCAAATAGACAATGCCCCAGGCAGTATCAGGTTCCGACCATTGCAGTTCCCGATAGTGGATGTCAAATAAACCTGAGTCAATGAATGGAATTGCCGCCCAGATGCCCAGCATGAGGAATGACACTATCCACAATGAAATGCGCAGGCCACGCAACTGGCGGAATGCAAGCCCGCCAATATGCGACAACAGCAAAAGCAGGCCAGTTGCCAGCAGGACGGCAAGCAAAGCAATGGCGCGCCCATGTATTATCTGCTCCTGATTAGTCCATACCAGAAATACCATCATGCACAAGTGCAAAGTCCCCCACCAGAGGAATAGCGTCGCCAGACGCCAGCCTGGCGTGCTCCAGGAAATGAACTTGCGGCAAAGATGTTTCATGAAATTTTGCAGATTTTTACAAGTTGGACAATGTGGGTAATATAGGGCGCAAAGCAAAATCCACAATATTTTCGTCGAAAACGGCAGAAATCCCATGGTGGTAGTGGCAACAACGGGGAGGCCATTGCTAGTGTGGTGTGCAACTTGCAATATTACCATAATGACTACATTAAAAATGTTTTTGTCTAGGGTGCAAAACAAATGCAAACATAAGACGAGCGACATATGGAATACAAGGAACTAATAGGGTGCTTCGCCAAAAAGCATGGCATAAGCAATTACACAATTGAAAAAGGCGAAGTGACTCTGGTGGTTGATTACACGGCGGTTACAATTCGCGAGGCGAAAAACGTCAGGGCTGTCATCATCAGCGCCATGATAGGCGGGCCTCTGCCTGACAGCAAAGGCCGCCTTGCTTCATTCATGCTACAGGCAAATCATCTCTTCTCTGGAGCGGATGCTGTGACAATCTGCCAGAATCCCGATACGGATGAATATCTCGTAGTCCGCGCCCTGCCCTATGCCCTGGCAAATCTGGACACTCTTTCGGAAACCATCGAGACGCTTGTGAATGTTGTGGAGGAATATCGAGGAACCTTGACCACATTCATGGATGTGGAAAGGGAGGCCTCCCAGGATGAGGAGGACTTATACAGAATGACGCCCATATTCGGCGGATTTTTCATACAGGTCTGATGTGCAATCCAAAGTGGACTGTGGACTGTGTTGAGCCTGCAAGACGCTTATGGCGGTCACGCGTCC
>JAFYGL010000545.1 GCA_017543165.1 Victivallales bacterium
AGGCACATATCTTCGACAAGGACACCGAAATCCGCATTATATAAACGCAGAGGCGCTTCTCTTAACGCAGAGGCGCAGAGACGCAGAGGCGCAGAGATAAAAAAGAATTGCCTTCTAAGTCATGCATATTTGCTAGTTGCAAACACGACCAAGAAGACAATTCTTTTTATCTCTGCGCCTCTGCGTCTCTGCGCCTCTGCGTTAAGAGAAGCGCCTCTGCGTTAAGAGAAGCGCCTCTGCGTTGCTTATTCCCAAGTCAGGACCAGTTTTGCGAAGTAGGTGGTATCCAGGCGTTCCTTTTCAGGAGCGACCTCGCTGTAGTAGTCATTCGCGACACCAAGGCGCAATGTGAGGGACTTCATTGTGTTGATCGGGAATTCAATGGAGCTCTCGTGCTTGATGTGGTAGTTGTCCATCATGTCGTCAAACAAAGGCAGATAGCTGATGTCCGTGATGAAGGTTGCGAGAGGAGTGAACTTGGACATATCCTTCAGTTTGATTTCATGATGGTAGTTCAGTTCCATGCCCATTTCGCTCTCGGAATCCTTGTCGCTGACATAATCCCTGTAAACGTGGGTGATACCAGCGCGGAGGCGGATCTGCATATCATCTTCCTTGACGATATAGTAGCCATAGCCGACTGCGGTTGTGATTGAGGGGTCGATGTCGTTGATCTTGTCATATTCATATTCGCTTCTGGCATACCAGCTGTTGTGAGTTCCAGCGATCTGGCGCTCGAAGTCAGCACCGCCGATGACTTCCTTCTCTGTGGTGACATGGCTGTCCCTGGCGTGCTTGCCGTTCAAATAGAGCAGGAGTTTGTCATCAGGACCAGCCAATGTGGCCTTGATACCGCCTGCGACCGTGCATTTTTCGGTATTGCCGGTCTTGCCGTCAATGCTGGCGAATGCCTCGTAAGTCCACTTGCGTCCTTGTGGCGGTGGTGGGAGTGTTGGGTCAGGGTCGCCCTGGCGCCATAGGTTCTTCACATCAGCCAGCTTTGTTTCGCCAATGGCGCCATTCTGGAATTTGCCCGAGGTCTTGCCTGTTTCGGTAGCCACATTGACATCTTCGTCCGTGCTGATTTCAGCCACTGAAGCGACATCAACGGTAATGTCACCAGCCAGGCTGTTGTTGATGGTGACCTTGCCGCCTGCCACTTTTGTAACCTTGCCGAAAATGACACTGGAGTCGTTCAGCTTCAGCTGGTCAGCTGCCAAGGAGAACACTGCCGCCATCACTACACTTGCAATTGTCCTGATTTTCATTTTTTAATCCTCTGTTGTGATTATTGAACATTCTCTTCAAAGAAAATAACGGGCGTTATTATACCTCCTAAATGCGCAAATGAAAATTGACAAGTCAAATTTTCTTGTAAAAAAAACGAAGGTACAGCATTGTTTATTTGAAGATTCTGCATATAATAAGCACCCGCCAAAATAATGGAATCCCAATACATTCACACAAAAAAGAGCGTGGTTATGAGAAGGATATTTCTTGCTGTGTTTTTGCTTGCATGCTGCATCTACGGAGCGATTACAATTGATGGCAGGCTTGACGAAGCCGATTGGCAGTCCGTGGAGGAAATGGGCGGATTTGAGGCACTTGGCATTTCAGTGAACAAGGCTGTACAGGCGCAGACCACGTTCAAGATAATCACCTTGGAGGACCGCCTCTACATCGGCGTGAAATGCGACGAGCCTCTGATGGACAAGCTGAAGGAAATCACCGCAAAGAAGAAAACACCAGGCGCCGAAGATGACGCAGTGGAGATATTCCTGGTGCCCAGTTGCAATGCCAACTACGGATTCTACCAGTTCCGTGTCTGCTATGACGGCAAGGCCAGTTCAAACTACTTGGCCGACGCAGGCAGGACAGAGCCTGACCCATATTTCCCTGAATGGAACAATAAAGTCTCTTCAGGCAAGGACTTCTGGTCAGTCGAGATTGAAATCCCCATAAGCGCATTCTACATGACCCCGCAGCATTTATGGAAGACCGGATGGGCCTTGAACATCGGGCGCAGGCGCACTCCTCTCAAGGAAAACACCACCTGGTCTCCGATGCAACGCAATTTTGCAGAGCTAGATAAATTCGCAAGGCTTGGCGGCTTCCCAATGCGCAAGGCCGAGGACCATGTGCAGATCTCATCGGCAAAGGCGTGCGTGAAGACCATGGAGAAAGGCAAGCCCGCAGGCAAACTGTCCCTGAATGTGAATCTATGCAAGGCTGGTGAATACGAACTGGAAAGCAGGGCATTCAAGCTGAACAGAGGCCTGAACATGCTGAACGTGCCCTATGTTTTCGGGCAGACAGGCAAGAACCAGCTGGAAATTGCGTTGAAGCGCCGCAGTGACGGCCGTGTATTCAGGCGCTGGTATCCAGTGAACGTAAAGTACGAGCCCATAAAGTTCAACCTGAGCTGGCCCCAATACCACAACAACTTCTATCCTGGGCAGGATTTCTCCCGCATAGAAGGCGAGATCGAATGCGCCTTGAACAAGCCAGTCAATGTCAGCATCAGCGGACCTGGCATAAAGGACCAGAAAATCACGCTGAAGCCAGGCAAGAAGGCATTCAAATTCAAGACCTCCGATTTTGACTACGGCACCGCCATAATCAAGGCGGAAGCAGGCGGCATCTCCAGAGAGCTGAAGGTACGCCGCCTTCAGCCCACCAACTCTAAAATGGTCTGGATTGAAAACGGCAATCTCGTTGTCATGAATCCAGGAGAGAAAAAGGGAAAGGCAATACTTCCAAGACGCATGAGCGCCACCTACCTCAAGGGAGGCGAGGCATTCAGGCAACGCTACGAGGCGGACAAGGGCCTGCACCTTGAAATCATCGGCGCCTGCAGCATTGATCCCATTCGCCTTGGCAAGAACGTTGAAATCGACTATGGATATTTTGATGTGAGGCCGCTGCAGACTCTCTTTGGAAAAATCTCGGATATCATCGACAAGAACAGGAACAGGAATTTCCACTACTACTATCTGTACGATGACCCGGAATGCCATAACATCTCTCCAGTTTTCCTGAAACATGTATATGACTTCATTGCGGACAAGGACCCGTTCCACCCCATGATGATTGTCTCACGCAAATGCGGCCTCTACATCGATTGCGCCGACTGGTTCGAGACACGCCCGCGCCTGAATCCAATGATAGATGGCGGCAAGCGCATTTATGACTGCACTATCGACAACATAGGCGGCTACATGGACGAAATAGCACTTTCTGGCAGAAAGGACAAAATCATAGGATTCATGCCCACCTGCTTCAGCAACCGCGCTTCAAACCCACAGGCCGCATATCCCACCTTCCAGGAAATTGTCTGCCATACATGGGCTGGCATGATACACGGCGGCAAGGGGCTCCACCCATACACATACAGGCACATGGGGGACCGTCCATGCCTGTTCGAAGGCATACGCTATCTTTTCAGCACATTTGACGTATTGCAGGACTTCATGCTCTTCGCAAAGCGGACAATGCTGCACAGCAGCAAGGAATACGAAGTGGTTTTGTATGAGCTGGGCAAGGAGAAGATGTTCGCCGCAGTGAACTTCACCTCAACCGAGCAGCTGGTCCACATCAAAGGGCAATCAGGGAAGTACCTGGAATGCCGTGGCAACCGCAGCTTCAATGGCATTTCATTCACGCTGAAGCCCCACGAGGTAATAGTCGGCACCACGAAAAAGCGTGATGAAGGCCTGCCCACATACCAGCAGGTGCAGGCAAAAATAGACAGGCTTGAAGAACAGCGGCTCGCCAAGCCAAACCTGCTTATCGGGCATGATGACGATTTCAAGGTCACCGCATCCAGGGACATTCCCTTCGGGTTCAAGTTGTTTGACGGCGTGCGCGACGTATATGCCTACGATGATTCATGGGGGCAGAGCCGCTTTGTGGACTTCTCTTTCACAAGGAAGTTCATCCCCTCATTCACCAGCATAAGCATATACGGCAAAAACATTGAGGACGCCATTGTCAAAGCACTCAAAGCTGGCATCTGGCAGGAACTGAAGCCCTCCTCCAAAACAAAGAACGGCTATATGCTGAAATACTTCTTTGACCAGGAATACAGCGTGGCCAACCTGCGCATCGAATTCCCCAGAAACCATATAGAGCTATATGAAATCGAACTGTTCAACAACAATGGCGCCACGTCGAATGAACAACTTGCCGCAAATGCTGGCCTTGATGCCGAAAAACATGATGTGAACGACAAAAGGGAATTCGCCTGGCAGCTTGACGGTTCCAACGCCCAATTCAAAAAAAGCTATTCCAGGGACACCTGGTTCGGGGAGGACACTTATACGGCAGCAACGGAGGATGGTGGATTCCTGTACAGGGGCAAGAACTCAAACCGCTACATAAAACTGATGCCAAAGCACTGGATTGTACTGAAGGTTGCGAAGGTAAATAAAATGCAGAACTATAATCAATCCAGCTGGAACATGAACTTCTTCAGGGGCGTCGGCAAAATCTGCGGAAATGCCGCTCTGCTGCAGGAAGGGCTCTATACCATCAATCTGCCTGAAGTGAAAAAGAACATTGAAGGTCCAATGACTATTTACAGCTATGGCATTGAATTGGAGTTCAAGTACATACGTCTGGTCCGTGACCCGGAAAACTACCTGGGCGCGACAGTGGAAGGCAATTCCGCCATGATCGAGCCAGGCAGCAAAATCATTGTGACATTGAAATTGAGGGAACCTTGCGAAAGCGTCACCTGCAAGATGTCCAGGGATACGGGACTGGTCGTCGCCCCGTTCCAGATCAACGGAAGCGACACAATTGAACTCAAGCCAGTCCATGGGGATTTAAGCCTGTGGCAGACCGTGATAAACGTGAAGAACTACTCATTCACCGAGAGGGAAATGGGAAAACGTTCCGTGATGCTGATGGCGAATATAAAAGGCGGAAATCTTAATACGCCTATCATCTCATACTTCCCAGCAGCCTTCAGGACAAGATTCAATTGAAATGCGGGACAGCTGCCCAGCAATATAATCGCAAACAACAGAGTACAAAATATGCTGAAAGTCATTGATGAAGTTGGCCGCCTGCTCTATGGCAAAACCAGGCTGGGCTGGGAAATCGCGTTTGGAAACAAAAAGGAGCCAGTGCAGGTATTGGAGCCCTCGCAGATGTTCAATTTCAAAATGCAGGACAAGGACGGGGTCCTGAAGCTGGAGTGGAGGGGCTGCCAGCTGATAGGAAGCCAATTCACCGTGACTGTCTGCTGGAGACCTTTTGGCGAAGGCTGGCAGGGCACCATTGAATATGACCTCAACACACAGAAATTGTATGTGGAGGAGGTGCGCTTCCCCGTGGTATCAATGCCATTTCCCAAGGACATCGTGCACCTTCTTATTGGCAATGAGCAAGGCTGGGTATATTCATTCAAGGAAGATGCGCCCGAAGGGGCATTGCTGCTGCAGAACTACAACTCTATGCTCCTTACGGTCGCCATGACCGATGACGGTGAGAACCTCTACATCGACCACCGTGATGAAAAGCACACCATGAAGATGTGCAACTGGGAAAAGGCGGAAGGCAGGCTCATCTATCGCGGCATAGAGCAAATGCCCTGCAATTCCAAGACGCGCAGAAGTTATGCAGTCCCCTACTCCAGCACGGTTGTCAACTACCAGGGGACCTGGTACG
>JAFYGL010000546.1 GCA_017543165.1 Victivallales bacterium
AATTCCATGATAAAACTCCTAGCATAGGAAAAGCCGCGTAAGCGGCAGCGCCCGCAGGGCGCAACCATGCTTAACCCCAGGCAAGCGCCCGTAGGGCGCGCAGCCTGGGGAACATGCCAAATAACAACCTGCGCCCGCAAGGGCGCAACAAAAAAATCAAAGGGAACTAAAAATGAGTTATACACGTTTGATTTATCACATTGTATTCAGAACAAAGTACAGCATTCCTGCCATAAATATTAGCCACGAAAATGAATTGTATAGGTATATGTGGGGTATTGTAAAAAACAAAGAAGGAGTTCTTCATAGGATAGGTGGCATGCCAGACCATATTCATTTGTTGGTAGAACTACCGAGCAAGTTATCCTTATCTGATTTTATGCGTGAATTGAAAGCATCATCAAGCAAATGGCTACGTAATAATCCTAACTTTTCTAAATTTCAAGGTTGGGGGGCAAAATATGCCGCATTTAGTTATAGTGCCAAAGACAAGGATACAATAGTTAATTATATAAAGAATCAGAAGAAACATCATTCAGAAATCTCCCTAGAAGAAGAACTTAGAAAATTGCTTCAAGAACATGAATGTATAATTGACGAAAGATATTTTATGAAAGATTGAATGCAATAATGACTGTATTTTCGTCGCGCCCTACGGGCGCTGTCTTTTTGGGGCTCGTTCCCCAGGCTGCGTGCCCTTCGGGCACTTGCCTGGGGTTAAGCATGGTTGCGCCCTGCGGGCGCCGCCGCTTACGCGGCCCCTCATGATTGCACATCACAAGTGCTGTAGTATGTGTTTTTATATAGTTGCACTCCATAGAAGTTGCGTATGCAACTTCCATAACGTGAAAGAATAAAATATACAGTTTCAAATCCATGCACCCCGTACTAAAACTTCTTTTTTGCAGCCTGCGTTCCGAAGGCAGGGCGCACTTCTACACGCTTCTGGCAATTATAGCCAACAGTTCGCTTATCATGCTGCATTGCACCAGGATAGAGGTAATGCAAGGAGCGCAGTTCAACCTCAACAGTTTTGGTTTTGGCACGGCTTTAGGCGGCAAGATGGACTTTGGGGACAATGTATTCATGCAACAGGCACTTTCATCCGTTGGAATGCTTATCCTGGCTTCGCTATTGATTATATTCGCCACACGCTTCCTTGCCGTGCGCTGCCGAAAAACAATGCTCCTGTCATTGTGGAAACTTGGCGTAACCAGGTTGCAGTTGTCATGCTTTCTTGTTCTGGAGGCCCTTGCACTGGCGCTTATTGGCGGTTTCGCGGGCATTGTCCTGGGCATTCTGTGCTATGGCCTTGTTGAACACGGCTCATTGTTCCTGCCAACCATGGCATTGTCATTCACATTGACATGCATTCTCGCCGTGACCATGCTCGCCAACTTGCCCGCACTAGCACTTATAACGCGCGTTAGCCAAGGCACGGCAAGGGGAATTACATTCAAGGCAGCATTCTGGCAGGCTATCTCTGGCGTTGCATCGCTGTCACTCATGATGTTGATATGCTTTGTGCCAGAATACACCAACGCCACCAGGCTAAAACTGTTCTCCTGCGTTGGCACTTTCCTTTTTGCATTGGGCATTGCCTTCTTTATTCTACCCTCAATATACCTGGCGGAAAAGGCCTTCAACACGCCAGTCTCATATTGCCTGGGCATCAGCCCGCTTATAACAAAGCACTGCTGCACAGGCGACAAATGGCGCTCCGTCGCAGGAATCCTCGCCATTTCCTCTGGCTTGAGCATTTTTCTTGCGCTCCATATCTGGGCCGCCTCGATGCTTACCATGTTTAGTGCGCCAGACACCATTCCCGACGCACTTGTGCGTTTTCATCCCAGCATCGCGGGGCTCGAAGCAAGGCAATGCATCATGGACGCTCCATTCACCACACCTGGGCATATTATGGACATCTGCGTATCGCAGCCAAATCTGGACTGCACATTGTCAGAAAAAATGGCAAAGGCAAATGCACTTGGAAACAACGTCATCACAATTGGAGTCAAGGCACACCAGGCATGGGGACATGACACTTTCTTTCGCCTTCCATTCATCCAAGGAAGCGCATCTGAAGCGGAGCGCTGCTTTCTAAAAGGCGAAAGAGCATGTGTCATTCCAGACACAATGGCGCAGAATGCGCAACTGGAATTGAACCAGTTCCTCTTGCTTGAAAGCCCATACGAAATCAAGCCAGTGGAATATAAAATCGTGGGGATTGTGCGTTTCCCATGGGCATGGTTCTCAAAATGCTCTGGCCTCAGGATACGCGAAGCCAGGACCTCGGCAGTGGTCTTTCTTCCTTATCATTATGTATTATACGACTTTGATGCCAAGGAAAATGAGTTCTTCTGGTTCAATTCCAATGCCACACACGAAGAAATAGACGCGTATGCTAGAGATTGCGCCGATTTTCTGGGATTGTTGTCCTACGACGGAACGCAGGCATTCTCAGGCGGCACACGCTGGGATTCTGGTCTGAACACATTCCTTGTTCAAACAAGCACGCGTGAAAGCCTGAACGCCTCGTTGTTCCAGCGCTCCAACACCGTCATCAACTCAATGGCACGCATCCCTTTGCTGGCATTGCTGCTTGCCGGCAGAGCCATGGCATGCGCTGTCAACACATCAATCCTCAACAGGCAAAGAGACATTTTCATAATGCGATTGCTTGGGGCCAGCAAGTTCCTCATCGCACGCAGCATCCTGGCAGAAGCATTGCTGCTTGGCGTCTGCGCATGCACCCTGGCGACATTCAGCGCATTCCTCTACGCCTCCCTTGCCAACAAACTGGTGGACTACGCCCCCGTCTTCGGCATGATATCCCCTCCCCTTGCCCTTCCGCTGACAAAAGTCCTGCAAGGCTATGCAATCACATTGGCTATTTCCTCCTTTACTCCAATTCTGTCCGCCTTGACAATCAAAATGCCACTAACAAAAATTAGCACTTAAGCCAAATACTTATTGTTCAGCAAAACATTACCTGCCTGGCATACTGACAATGGCAAACAAAGGAGGATATTTTGTTGGACAAGTATGCCTCTCATATTACATTACCAAGAAATTTTGACAATTGTTTTTATCAACTATAACCAAACAAGGAGAAGACAATGAAAAAGAATCTTGGTGTAAAGAATTGGATGTTCCCGATGCCTGTGCTGATGATTGGCACTTACGATGAGGACGGAACGCCAAACATGATGAACGCCGCATGGGGCGGCATTACGCTGGAAGACCAGATCACGCTCTGTATCGCCTCCACACACAAGACCTGGGCAAACATGGCCGCAAGAAAGGCTTTCACAGTGGCCTTCGGCACTGTTGACACTGTGGCCAAATGCGACTACCTTGGCCTTGCCAGCGGAAACAGCGTCCACGACAAAGTAGCGAAAAGCGGATTCACCGCCACAAAAAGCGAGTTCGTGGACGCACCTGTAATGGCAGAACTTCCGCTTGTCCTGGAATGCGAACTGGTCTCCATGGACGAGGATACATGCAATGTGGTAGGCCGCATTGTGAACTGCGCAGTCGAGGAATCCGCCATGACTGACGGCGTGCCAGACGCCTCCAAGATGAAGCCTCTTTGCTTCGATACTTGCAAGGCCGTCTATCGCGTCATGGGCGATGTGGTGGCAAATGCTTTCTCCTGCGGCAATGCCATAAAATAACCAGAACGCCCGTTCCCGACGGGGCGTTGCGGGGCGTAACGGGGCGTAACGGGGCGGCTGAAGCAGCCCCCTCCGAGAACAACAAGGCGGGGCCTATAGGAGGGGGCGGCCTATCGGAGGGGGCGGCTTCAGCCGCCCCGTTCCCGCCCAACAAAAACATAACACAAAGGAGCATTTACAATGCCAAACACAAAACTGTTTTTAAGCACAATTCTCACAACAGTCTCGCTGCTCTATGCGGCACCTACCCTGAAGATAACCCTGGACAAGGCGGACTGCCTTTACAAATGCGGCGAAAAGGCAACATACACAATCGCCTTTACCGATGACGCAGCAGAGCCCCTTGCCGCGCAGGCGACATACTCCTTTACAAATGACAGCGGCAGGCAACTGAAAAAAGGCACAATTGACCTGAAGGCAACACCAACACTTACATTGTCCGAAACAATGGACAAGCCTGCATTCCTGAGGCTCAGGGTGAATTGCACCTATACTGACAAGGAAGGCAAGAAGCAGGACCTGAAAAACAATGTCAACATCTGCACGGCAGGCTTCGAGCCAGAAAAAATCCAGCCTGCCACCCCCAATCCCGCAGATTTCATGGACTACTGGAAAGGCGAACTCAAAAAGGCCGAGGCAGAATGCCCGCTTGATGTGCAAATGACCAAACTGGACAAGTTCAGCAACGCAAAGCACACTGGATACAAGGTGTCTTTTGCGGCACCTGGCGGGCGTGTCTATGGCTTCCTCAACATCCCCACGAAACCAGGCAAATATCCTGCGACAGTCAACGTTCCAGGCGCAGGCCCTGGCATTGCCTCCCCTCTCGCCAGCGACACATTCGTCACCTTGCAGATGAATGTGCATCCTTACGATCCGTATGTCGAAGGCAAAACCTTGAAGCAATCCTACACTGAATTGCTCAAGGCGGGCGCATACCCCAGCCAGGGCGGCAGAAACAGGGACACCACATTCTTCCACCGCCCGATAATCGGAATCGCCCGCGCAATAGAATGGCTCGCCAACAGACCAGAAGTGGACGCAGCCCGCATGGGGTACTACGGCAGCAGCCAAGGCGGCGCATTCGGATTAATCCAGGCTGGCTTGACGGGACGCTTCGCCGCAGTAGTCTGCAATGTGCCTGCCATGTGCGACCATTTCGGCGCGAATCTGGAACGCAATCCAGGATGGCCCCAGTTCAGAAACAAGTTCAAGACCAAGGATGAAAAGGGAAAGCCCGTATTTGACAAGGTGACAGACGAATGGCTCCCATACTACGATGCGGTCAATTTCGCACGACACATCAAATGCCCAATCCGCATAATCGTGGGCTTTATCGACGGCACATGCAGCCCCTCATCCGTATATTCGGCATTCAACAGCATTCCTTCCACGGACAAGGCCATCACCAACGAGACAGACATGTCCCATTCCACGCGCCAAAGCTATTACAAGGCCCAGG
>JAFYGL010000547.1 GCA_017543165.1 Victivallales bacterium
AAACCCACGGATTTGCCAGTCAAAAGTCCAAGCCGCGTTAGCGGCGGCATACGGAAACGCCTGGCCATAATGATTCTTTCGCCGCTACGCGGCTCCATATTCTTGGTGGGCATATCCGTGGGTTTCGCTCGCGCCTGCGTCGCTTGCTTCACCCACGGCTAGCTTCCGTCTCCGCTAACGCGGCTTCTTGCAAGTACCGACCCTCATTGGGAGCAGAGCGATCCTATAATATCCATCGAGTGAGCGATTGCAATCCCTGCCAAATCTCCGCGTTTTTAAATCAGGATGATGGCATGGAATGCAAGTGGGAGTATATTGTCGGCAATTGCCAGGAGCATTTATGGAAAACATACAAGTCAATTTGCATTGCCACACGGAGCGTTGCAAGCACGCTGAAGGAAAGGTGCGCGAATATTGCCGCAAGGCAGTCGAGCAGGGACTCAAGATATTGGGCATTTCGGATCATTCGCCATTTCCAGACAATCGTCTTTCATCCATCAAGATGCAATATGGGGAACTGGAGGAATACAGGCAGGAAATCGAGGACGCCCGCGCCGAATTCCCTGAATTGACCATTCTCGCGGGGCTGGAAGTCGACTACGACGAGGATTACCCTCTGGATTTCTACCAGCGTGAATACAAGGAACGGCTGGATTTGGATTATCTGATAACTGGCGTGCATTTTGTGCGGGACGCTTCAGGTAAATATGTTTTCCCTGGCTGCAATGCGCATGTCGGCATGGAAATTGTCCACAAATTCATTGACAAGACGCTCTTCCTGCTCAAAAGCGGCATATTTGAATTCATGGCGCATCCAGATATGATTGGCGCCTCAATTGACCGATGGACGCCCGAGGTAGAGGCGCTTTTCTCGCAAGTCATACAGACCTCTCTCGACTGCAAGATGCCCCTGGAAATCAATGCGTATGGCCTGCGCAAGCCAGTGTACGACTTTCTTGACGGACGCCGCCACCTTTACCCATGGCGGCCATTCTGGGAACTTGCCGCGAAGGCGGGCATTCCTTGCGTAATCAGTTCCGACGCACACAAGCCAGAGGACGTATGCGGCAATATGCCTGAGGTGTTCTCATTGGCCAAGGAACTTGGCATTCCCTGCATCAACGCGGCAATTGCAGAGAACATCATCAAGCGGCGGAAACAATAAGAACAGCAAATGCCCAATGCAATCGCAAATAGCCACTGCTCCGCAAGAATGAAGGAGAACCCCGCTTTCCTGACGGAGCAGATCATCACCTATCTCGGCAACAAGCGCAATCTGCTGGACTTCATCGGCAAGGCGCTGCGTCGCGTCAAGTCTGGTTTGGGCAAGGAGAAATTGAGCATATTTGACGTATTCTCTGGCTCAGGCGTTGTTTCGCGGTATTTCAAGCGGTTTGCAGATAGGCTGTATGTGAATGACCTGGAGGCATACAGCTGCGCAAGCAATGAATGCTATCTGGCCAACAAGGGTTCTATTGATTTGGAACAGTTGCGGCAGCAACTGCAAGAACTTGCTTCACGCATAGAGGGCAATCTACGCCCTGGCTTCATCACGCAGCTCTATGCGCCGAAGGATGATGCGCATATCGAAAAGGGCGAGCGCGTTTTCTACACCACGCGAAATGCCATGTATATTGATACTGCTAGGCAGGAAATCAATGCGCTGCCCTTCGATATGCGTAAGTTTTTCCTGGCGCCGCTGCTGTACAGCGCCAGCGTGCATACCAACACGGCGGGCGTGTTCAAGGGCTTCTACAAAAACCATGAGGGGGTAGGGCAATTCGGCGGCACAGGGCGCAATGCGCTTACACGCATCCTGGGAAATATCGAGCTGATGATGCCTGTTTTCTCACGCTTTGAATGCGACTATTCCATAACACAGAAGGACGCCGCGCAGGCGGCCCTTGAAATGCCCGAGGATGTGGACCTTGCATACCTGGACCCGCCTTACAACCAGCACCCATACGGCTCGAATTACTTCATGCTGAATCTGATTCTGGACTACAGGCAGCCGCAGCGGATCTCTCCCGTGTCGGGCATCCCTGCTGGCTGGAGGCATTCCAAGTACAACCGCAGGCAGGACGCGCAGAAAACCCTCTTTGATTTGATTGAAAGCATCCGCGCAAAGTACATCCTGATTTCATACAATTCGGAGGGCTTCATTGGATTTCAGGACTTTGTGAGCTATCTTTCCTCGCTGGGCAAGTTGAAGACCATGTCAACTGGATACAACACTTTCCGTGGCAGCAGGAATCTTCGCGAACGGGACATTCATGTGAAGGAACATCTTTTTCTTCTTGAAAAATAGATGTCTGCTGCACAGGCTCTTCTGCCCCCATGGCATTCAGCGCATAGGTTGTTTTGCAACTATTGACGATAGACGACAAAATCAACAAAAACAAGGAGACGGCAATGCTTTTGATTAAGAATGGAATGGTGCACAATGCAATTGACAAAGAGGCAAGTCGCTGCGATATACTTGTGCAGGACGGAAAGATATGCCAGGTGGCGCCTGCCATCAATCCTCCTGACGGGCCGCTCGATGTTGTGGATGCCGCTGGATGCAATGTGTATCCTGGCCTGATTGACGCCCATTCCCACATCGGACTGGATGGTTTTGCAATAAAATACGCGGGACGCGACTACAATGAGCGCAATGATTCCGCCACGCCTCAGTTGCGTGCGATTGACGGCATCAACCCATTTGACCCGCATCTGCAGATTGCCGCTGCGGCTGGCGTCACATGCGTGGCGACTGGCCCTGGAAGCTCGAATGTGCTGGGCGGCGCTTTTGCCGCAATCAAGTTGATTGGACGGCGTGTGGATGATATGGTGGTGAAGGCACCTGTGGCGATGAAGTGCGCCTTTGGTGAAAATCCCAAGAACTGCTACGAGACCAAGGCAATAACCTCCAGAATGACGACAGCCTCCATTCTGCGCGACTACCTGGCGAAGGCATTTGAGTACGCCAGGAAGATTGCCGTTGCGGGCGATGACCCCGAGAAGAAGCCTGCCTGGGATGCGAAGATGACTGCGCTGCTGCCAGTTGTAAGGCGCGAGATTCCGCTTAAGGCGCATGCGCACCGTGCGGATGACATGTGCACCGCAATCCGCATCGCAAAGGAATTCAATGTGAGGCTTACACTGGAGCACTGCACTGAAGGCTCGCTGATTGCCGACATTCTTGCCGCGGAGAAGATTCCCCTGGCGGTGGGCCCGACCATGTCATCTGTCTCCAAGTCCGAATTGATGCAGAAGGACTTCTCCACGCCAGGCATTTTGCAGCGTGCGGGATGCCAGGTTTCCATCATCACTGACCATGCGGTGACCGACGAGCGTTACCTGCCACTGATGGCTGGCTTTGCCGTCAAGCGGGGCATGGACCCCTTTGCCGCGTTGCAGGCTATTACCATCAATCCCGCCAGGCACCTGGGCATAGAGGACCGTGTGGGCTCCATTGAAGTGGGCAAGGATGCGGACATTGTCATCGCGGAAGGCGACATATTGGAAAGCAGCACCAGTGTGCGTGCCGTTTACATCAATGGCGTCAAGGTCTGCCGCCAGGCAACGCAGTTTGACATTCCGATGCCTGGATTGGACATGTGATTCCCATTGGGCGACAATGCCCTCTGGGCATCTCCATTACGCAGAAAATGACAGGCTTTCCACAAAAATGCGACCTGTCAATTTGCGTAATGCGGCTTTGAGAGTATATTCCCAATCGTTTTTCTAATACACAATTCGGGACATAGCGCAGCTTGGTTTAGCGCGTTTGACTGGGGGTCAAAAGGTCGTGAGTTCAAATCTCACTGTCCCGACCATCAATTTACACAAGAGCCGTCAAGGACAACTCCCTTGATGGCTTTTTAGTTGCCCCGCAACCACCCAATTTGCAAGAGGTTGCGGCTTTCTCTATGGTTTTCGCGGCACGGCGGATAGAAGCCGTTTTCGGGGGCTTTTCTGGCC
>JAFYGL010000548.1 GCA_017543165.1 Victivallales bacterium
GAGGGAATCACAACTATCAACGAAAGCACATTCAAGGACTGCACGAATCTCAAGGCAGTGGTGCTGCCCGAAACGTTGGAAACCATAGATTTCGAGGCATTCAAGAAATGCGAATCACTGGTCACAGTCACCATCCCCAGAGGCGTAAGGGAAGTGAATAGCAGCGCATTTGAAAGATGCAAGTCCCTGGCTCATGTCTCCCTGCCAAAAAACACAAGACGCGGCAGGGATGTCTTCAAGGACTGCCCAAATCTGAAAAGCATCGTCCGCTACTGAACGCTACCAGAACTGGTCAGAAACTCAATCAACTCATCGCCAATAATCTTAAATATTCCATTGCTATGACCTATGCCTGGCACGACAACAAGCTGCACATCGCCGCCGTTCTCCTTCAGGCAGGCCTCCATTCTTCTGGAATATGACAATGGAACCGTGGCATCCTTGTCACCATGGTAGATTTTTACAGGAAAACTTGCCAATGCCTTGCCATGGCTCAATGGAGTGGCGTCTTTCTTCGCAGTTTCATCAGGATAAAGCGCATTGATGAAATCACTATATACCTTCCTGCGCGTTGCCATGCCTGCCACATCGACTGCCCCATAAATGTCAGCAATCCTCAATACACGCTCGGGATGCCTGACCGCGAACATCAGCGCTGCCAGCCCTCCCATGGAGGAGCCGAACACGGGCATTTTCTGCGGAATGGCAATCCCCGCCTCATCCGCCAGATGCCCAAGCACCTTGCTTGCCAAATCCGTCGCCTCCTTGCTGCCCCAGGAATTGCCGCCACAGAAAGGAACTACAAGCATATACCCGCGGGACAGGAGCTTCCGCCTGAAGCCCTCCGCATCCGCTGCATCAATATTGGTTTTGAGACATGTGCTACCCCTGCCGCCGAAAAAAAGCACCACCCTGCCAGAACCCATGTCGTATGCAGGGGAATGCATCACCCTGCACTCGCAGTCGCTGAAGTAATAGCGCCTGTGCACTTCCCAGTCCTTGACGGATATGTCCTCGTAACGCAACTTTTCCTGTGCCATCTCCTTCTCCACCGCAAAACTCGCCCCCATGAAAAACAACAGCAAAACCAAGTATCTAAACACACATTTCATAATTCAAACCTTTCCTCACATAATATTTTCCATCCTGAATGCCAAGCACTATATATGGAAGGAACGTCTTTTCAAATGGAATCAAGACAATTGCTGCAACAGAAATTTGTAAAAGCAAATGTCCATTGTATAATGTGCCATCTCGCAAAACAGGAATACTACCAATGATTGACATTAATTCACGCAGGGAATGTTTCTTTGACAGCCAGCTCCTGGACCCATTGCGCAGCAGCGCCACCCTCATGATACACCATCCCCAGTTCAGGGAAACCGTGCTTGTGCATGACGCACCATGGGAAGGCGATGGCTGCGACTACCACAACCTGTTCTTCGATGAATCATGGCATGGAATGGACGGTTCGCACCACGCTGGCGTTTACCGCATGTACTATCTGGGATGGGAAATGATAAGCGCGGACGGCAAATGCCACAAGGTCAATGACATCCACGTATGCTACGCAGAAAGCCCAGACGGCATTTCATGGACAAAGCCCAGCCTCGGAATCTGCACCTTCAACGGAAACACGGACAACAACATCATTTTCTGCGGCGAGAGCGTCAGGCATCTGCGGTCCAACGCGAAATTCGACAATTTCATGGTTTTCA
>JAFYGL010000549.1 GCA_017543165.1 Victivallales bacterium
AGAAGAAGCGGGCAGAGTTCGATGCCAAGGCTCCAATCGACCAGCCTTGGTTCAACGACATGGACGAGGTTCTGCGGGCGAAGCAGGCCGGGGAAATCACCATGCATGACTTCTTCAATCTGAGGAACCCCTTCTATGGCAAGGACACCGTATGGAATCCCGCCACCAAGGACCAGCGTTTCATTGTCACCACCTGCGGGCGCTGCATCTTCAATGAGATATGGCCCGAGCAGATGGGCTTCCACAATGCGCAGGCTGGCAAGAAGGAGCTGGGCCGCATGATCAAGGAATGCTATGAGGCGGCAGGACGCCAGTCGCTTATCACGGTTCTGGACAAGTTGAAGGACCTGGGCTATGAATATGCGACATGGGCAGGCTTCTCCATCGGCATCCAGGACATGATCATTCCTCCTGAAAAGAAGGGCATCATCGAAGAGGCGCAGAAGAAGATTGACAAGATCCGCGCAGACCGCCGCCTGGGTGCGATTACCGAGACTGAACGCTACAACAAGAGCATCGACGTCTGGGAGCAGGCCAACAAGAGCGTGGCGGACCGCCTGGTGGGCGTCCTTGAGGAAAACGATGGCCGCGATGAAATCAATCCAGTCTATGCGATGCTTGATTCAGGTGCCCGTGGTAGTAAGGACCAGATCAGGCAGCTGGCAGGCATGCGTGGCCTTATGGCAAGGCCTTCTGGCGAAATCATCGAGACGCCTATTCTGGCGAACTTCCGCGAAGGCCTTACGGTTCTGGAATATTTCATCTCCAGCCACGGCGCCCGCAAGGGTTTGGCGGATACCGCCCTTAAGACCGCTGACTCTGGTTATATGACCCGCCGTCTTGTGGATGTGTCACACGACGTCATCTGCGAGATGGAAGACTGCCATACCATCAACGGCATCGAGGTTTCCGCCATCAAAGACGAAAACAACAACGTCAAGGTATCGCTGGCGGACCGCATTACGGGGCGCTTCAGCGTGGCTGACATATTCGACCCCAATTCACCCTCGGCGTTCATTGTGAAGGCAGGCGATGAAATCACTGCTGAAAAGGCCAAGGAAATCGAGGCGGCAGGCATTGAATCCGTGAGGATACGCTCCGTGCTGACCTGCGAAAGCCCCCGCGGCATCTGCGCCAAGTGCTATGGCCGCAATCTGGCGACTGGCGGAATGCCCGACCTGGGCGACCCGCTGGGAATCATCGCAGCCCAGTCCATTGGTGAACCTGGCACGCAGCTTACCATGAGAACCTTCCACGTCGGTGGTACTGCTTCCGCAGGAAACATCCAGAACTACTACGAGGCGAGGCATGCTGGTTATCTGCGCCTGGAGGCTGTTCCAGTCAAGACCAGCAGCGGCAAGTACGTCGTGCTCAGCAAGACCGCCCATGCCATCATCCAGAACGAGGATGAGGAAGAATTGGAGAGCTTCGACCTGGTTGCGGGTGCAATGCTTGAGAAGAATTCGGGCGAGTGGATTGAAGAGGGCGAACGCTTCGTCACCTGGGATCCTTACAATATCCCGATCATCAGCAGCGTCAGCGGTCGTGTCGAGTTCCATGGACTGATCGAGGGCGTCACATGCCAGCGCGAGCGCGGCAGTGAAAACAGCAGCAAGGAAGAACTGATTGTGATGGAGATGCATCGTGAAGACATCCATCCCACGATCTACGTCATTCCTGCTGGCATGTCAGGAAACGCAGCCAAGACAAGCAAGAAGCCCAGCAAGTCCCGCAAGAAGACCCAGCCCACCGTCAAGATCGAGGAGGCAGGCGACTTTGAACTGGAGCAGGGCTCCTATCCGCTGCCCGCCAATGCGCACATCGTGGTTGAGAATGGCAGCTACATCGAAGCTGGCGACACCTTGGCAAAGACACCTCGCCAGAGCACTATGACCAAGGATATCACTGGTGGTCTTACCCGTGTGGCCGAGTTGTTCGAGGCCCGCCGCCCGAAGAAGTCCGCCGAAATCGCCAAGGTCAGCGGCACAGTCACCGTGGAGCATACACATGGCCGCAGCTCGGGTGTGGTGAACATCCTGGATTCCGAGACCGAGGAAGTTGTGGAACACCGCATACCTGCTGGAAAGCAGATCCTGGTCAACACTGGCGACAGTGTCAAGAAGGGACAGCCCCTTACTGACGGTGACGTGGTGCTGGAGGACATGCTGGAAATCTGCGGCAAGCCAGAAATGCAGGGCTTCCTGGTGAACGCAGTTCGCCAGGTCTATAGCGCACAGGGTGTTGAAATCAATGACAAGCACATTGAAATCATAGTTCGCCAGATGACGCGCCGCGTCCGCATCACTGAGCCAGGTGGAACGGATTTCCTCTATGGCGATACGGTGGACGACCGCGTGCTCACCGAGGAGAACCGCAAGGCCATTGCAGAGGGCAAGGAGCCAGCCTCCTCGGCCCCGATGCTGCAAGGTATCACAAAGGCTGCCCTTGCCACGGACAGCTTCATCTCCGCCGCCTCCTTCCAGGACACCACGCGCGTCCTGACCGAGGCAGCCACCCTTGGCCGCAAGGACGAACTCCGCGGCTTCAAGGAAAATGTCATCATGGGACATCTCATTCCCGCTGGCACGGGATACAGGGATGTGCAGAATGTCCAGCTCAAGTTTGCTGCAGACGCGCTTATGGAGGAAGAACCCGCCAAGGACAAGGCTGCGGAAGAAGGCGAGAAGGACGACCTGGAATCGGTGCGCTCCATTATGAACCTGTAATTGGGGCAGCCGTCTCGATGCTCCCCCAGGTGGGTGCCTGGGGGAGACGCAGTGGCAGTTTGGTGCATTCAATAATGAGGTAATTTCAAAACAAGCGCATTTTGATGCTAGTTTTGAAATTACCTCTAAGGGCTGTGCTTTCCAACGAACACCTGAAGCAAGGTTCTGCATTGACAAAAATGTACCCTCACAGTTTGACAAATTGGTATGCTGCTGTATATTTTCGCTCTAATTTTTTGTGCATAGTAAAAATAGTTTAGGAACAAGGAACTAATGCCAACAATCAACCAATTGATTAGAATGGGGCGTTCGGTAAAACCACGGAAGAGCCGTGTTCGTGCGCTCGCGATGTGTCCTCAGAGGAAGGGTGTATGCCTTCAGGTGACAACAAGGACTCCTAAGAAGCCTAATTCGGCTTTGCGTAAGATTGCCAGGGTTCGCCTGAGCAATGGTCAGGAAGTGACAGCCTACATCGGCGGCGAAGGCCACAGCCTTCAGGAGCACAGCGCAGTGCTGGTGCGTGGCGGTCGTGTTCGTGACCTGCCAAGCGTACGTTACCACATCGTTCGTGGTCAGTTGGATACAACTGGTGTTGACAAGCGCCGCCAGGGCCGTTCCAAGTACGGCACCAAGCGTCCAAAGCCAGGTGCAGCGCCAGCAAAGGGCAAGAAATAAGTTTTAATAAATATAGCAATAGGACTAGGAAAGAATGAGAAGACGTAAAGCTGAAAAGCGCCAGGTCATTCCAGATATCCGCTTCAATAGCGAGATAGTGGCGCGTCTTATCAACGCGGTCATGGAGCGTGGCAAGAAGTCAACTGCGCAGGGCATAGTCTATTGTGCGTTTGACATCATCAAGGAGAGCAAGGCAGACAGCGAGCCGATGGAAGTTTTCAAGCAGGCGCTTGAGAACGTCCGTCCCCGTCTGGAGGTCAAGAGCCGTCGTGTCGGTGGTTCCACCTACCAGGTTCCTCTGGATGTTCCCGAAGAGAGGCAGATTGCCATCGCTCTTCGCTGGATCGTGAGTTTTGCCCGTGGCCGCAAAGGCGTTCCAATGGCAAAGGCACTGGCCAATGAAATCACTGACGCCTACAACAACACAGGCAACGCAGTGAAGAAGAAGGACGATACACACAGAATGGCAAACGCCAACAAGGCGTTCGCACATTACCGCTGGTAATTCAAGGGGATTTTCCCCGTTTTCAGGCTGCCATTCCCCGTGGGCGGGGGCTGGCAGTCTTTGCCGTTTTCCTAATGAGGGGAAATGGCTGTGCAGGAGGTTTTTTGATTTATGAACGAAAGTCAAAAGGAACCCCTGGAGGAAGCAAGGCTTTCCCGCATACGAAACGTCGGCATCATTGCCCACATTGATGCAGGCAAAACCACCCTGACCGAAAGGATACTCTTCGCGACCGATGAAATTCGGATAATGGGAGACGTACCCGATGGCACCACAGTCACGGACTGGATGCAGCAGGAAAGGGAACGGGGCGTCAGCATAGTGGCTGCCGCTGTCACCTGCCATTGGAGACAGTGCCAGATCAACATCGTTGACACCCCAGGGCACATCGACTTCACTGCCGAGGTTGAGCGTTCACTTTGTGTGCTTGACGGCGTGATTGCCGTGTTCTGCGCTGTGCGTGGCGTGCAGGCCCAGTCCGAAACGGTCTGGCGCATGGCGCAAGGCCACAGGCTTCCAGCGCTTGCATTCATCAACAAGATGGACAGGCTGGGGGCGGACCCCTGGAAGGTGGTCAGGCAGATGCAGGAGACCCTGGGAATCGACGCAATACCCGTGCAGTTCCCCATCGGGGCAGGCACTGACTGGAAAGGCACCTTGGATTTGCTTGGCTGCCAGTGGAACGGTCCAGCCGAGAAGCCTGACCTGGAACCATATCAACTGGAAATCCAGGAGGCCAGGGAGCGGCTCATTGAGGCCCTGGCAGATGTGGATGAACAGGTGATGCAATGCTATGTGGACGGCAAGGAGCCAGGCACGGAGGCATTGAGGCACGCGCTGCGGAAGGCTGTGATACGGCGCCGACTGCTGCCAGTGTTCTTCGGCAGTTCACTGCACAACGTGGGCGTCAAGAAACTGCTGGACGGGATATGCCTTTATCTGCCATCGCCTCTGGAGCACAAGGTGCTTCAGGACAAGGACTTCAAGAAAGGCACATCTGCCCTTGTGTTCCGTGCCTGCAAGCAAGGTGAGCAGAACCTGGCGTTTGTCAGGGTGCTTTCGGGCCTTGTCAGGCAGGGGACTGAACTGAAGAACGCCAGAAATGGCGTGCTCTACAGAGTTGACGGCATATTCAGGGTATGGGCTGCGCAGTTCATTCCCCAGGATGGCGCCATACAAGGCGACATAGTTGCCATTTCAGGCAACTTGAGCCGCCTTAGGACAGGCGATGTGCTGGTCCCAAGGGCGATAGACGCCAAACCGCCTAAGCTGCATTTCCCGCAGCCAGTGGTGTCCATGCTTCTAGAGGCATGCGACGGCAAGGCGGCGGAACTGGCCTCGGCATTGAAACAGATGGCTGGCGAAGATCCCACCTTGCGCATAAGGCAGGATGCGGCGACCGCAGCCTGGCAGGTCTCGGGAATGGGGGAATTCCACCTGGATGTGGTTCGGGAGAACCTGAGGCTGAACTTTGGAATAAATACCTTGGCAGGAAAGCCAAGGGTTGAATATGTGGAGACCATACAGGGACAGGCGCATGTATGCGCCGCCTTTGAAAAGCGTCTCTACGATGGACGGCAGCTCAACGCGAAAGTGGAGTTGGAAGTGATTCCGCTTGCAAGAGGGGCTGGCGTAAGACTGGATTTATCCTCGCTTGATGGCGGGCTTTCCAAGGAAGGCGAGCAGGCCGTCAGGCAGGGAATTGCGTCGATTGTCAATGCGGACAGTTCAGGCTGCCCCTTGACTGATTTGATTGTGAAGGTGACATCAGCCTCCTCCGACGCAGGGGAGGCGAGTGAAGTGTCTTTGCTGAATGCGGCGCGGCTGGCGATGCGCAAGGCCCTGGACGGTGCGTCCAGGGTGGTGCTTGAACCAATCATGCTGCTGGATGTGAACACACCCGCCGCCACGTCAGGCAATGTGATTGCGGACTTGGCGGCAAGGAAGGCAAGGATTTCCACTGTGGAAAGCGTTGCCGAGGGCTTCACTCACATCGTCGCACACGTGCCTCTGGCCGAATTATTCGGCTATGCCTCCTCGCTTCGGTCCTTGAGCGCCGGAAGGGGAGAAGCTGTGGCAGAGCCTGCAGAATATGCACCCCGTGCTACACTGTAATTTCCAGCTCAAATTATCTAGAGGTCAAAAAAGAGATGGCTGACAGTCAGAAAATCAGAATCCGTCTGCAGGCCTTTGAGAGCACAGTTCTGGACCAGTCCACGGCTGACATCGTGAACACGGTCAAGAGAACTGGCGCCAAGGTAGCAGGCCCCATTCCGCTTCCCACCAGGACGGAACGCTTCACCGTGAACCGCTCACCACACGTTGACAAGAAGTCAATGGAGCAGTTCGAAATCCGTACGCACAAGCGTGTCATCGACATCATCAACCCCAACAGCAAGACAGTTGATGAGCTGCGCAAGCTTAATCTTCCTGCTGGCGTTGACATCATCGTCAAGATTTGACGGGGAGGCGTAATATGAAGAAAGGGATGATAGGCAAGAAACTGGGCATGACCCAGGTCTATAACGAAGCAGGCGAACTGGTGCCAGTGACAGCCATCGAGCTGGGCCCCTGCACAGTCGTCGAAGTACGCACAGTCGCCAAGAATGGTTACAGTGCATTGCAGCTGGGTTTCGGCAGCCGCAAGGTCAAGAACGTTTCCAAGGCAGTGATCGGCAATCTGAAGAAGGCCAATCTGGCGGATAATCCACCTGCGATTCTGCAGGAAGTCCGTCTGGAGAGCGATCCTGAACAGCAGCCTGGCGATGTTCTGAAGGCAGATTTGTTCAGCGCCAACGAGTTCGTGGATGTGACTGGCCGTACAAAGGGCCGTGGCTTCGCGGGCGTTGTCCGCCGCTACAACTTCGGCGGTGGCCGTGCCAGCCATGGTGGTGCTTGGACACGCCGTACTGGTTCAATTGGTATGTGCGCCGCGCCAGGAAAGGTTTACAAGGGCAGGAAGGAGCCAGGCCACATGGGCAATGTGTTCCGCACAGTCCAGAACCTGACAGTTGTCGAGGTGCGTCCTGATATGAATCTTATGCTGGTCAAGGGTGCCATCCCTGGTTCCATTGGCGGCTATGTGACAGTGAAGAACGCTGTTAAGAAATAAGGGGAGGCACAACAATGGCTACAACACTCAATATAAAAGATGCTAAAGGCGCAGATGCTGGCAGCATGGAAATCAACGAAGCCTGGCTTGAGCGCGAAAAAGGCGAACAGGCAGTTAAGGATTCAGTGGTCGCATTCATGGCAGGCTGCCGCGCTGGCACAGCCAGCACAAAGACACGCGGCAAGGTTGAAGGCGGCGGTGCAAAGCCCTGGCGCCAGAAGGGAAATGGCCGTGCCCGTGCGGGCTCAAGCCGTTCACCAGTGTGGCGTGGCGGTGGTATTGCATTTGGACCACAGCCCCGTTCCTACGACAAGAAGGTCAACAAGAAGGTTGAAAAGCTGGCTCTCCGCCGCGCATTCACGGACCGCATCGACCAGAATGAAGTCATTCTGGTGGACGAGATTCCAGACATGTGCGTGAACGAGGCGCCAAAGACCAAGAGCGTGGTCGCATACCTGGAGGCAATCGGCGCTGGGCAGAATGTCCTGCTGCTGGATGCTGATGTGGAATGCTGCCTGGAGCTGGCGGCCCGTAATCTGGGCAGTGTCATGGTGATGAGTGCCGCTTCGGTGAATCCATACATTCTGATGTACTTCCGCAAAGTCGTTATCACCAAGGCTGGGCTTGAAGTGCTGGGCAAGCGTCTGGGATAAGGAGGAAAGAAGCAATGTTTAATCCTTACGACATAGTCTATACCGTTCTGATCACGGAAAAGGCGACAGCCTCTGCGGAGAAGTTCCAGAGGTATGCCTTCAAGGTCAACCCCAAGGCAAACAAGATACAGATTGCCCAGGCCATCGAGGCAATCTTCGATGAAGTGAAGGTCGCTTCCGTTAATGTTATGAATTGCCTCGGAAAGAAGAAGCGGATGCGCTCCGCCAAGATGGGCAAGCGCCCCGACTGGAAGAAGGCAATCGTCAAGCTGGCACAGGGTTCAATCGAACTTCTCTGATGCGCTGGCGCATAATTTTAACTCAAACTGAAAAGAGGCACTTAAATGGGCATAAAGAAATATAAGCCGACTTCCCCGGGACGCAGGGAAATGACGGTTAGCGACTTCAGCGAAATCACACGCAGGACCCCAGAAAAGTCACTTACCGAGGGTAAGCGCTCCACTGGTGGCCGCAACAACCACGGCCGTGTCACAGTCCGCTTCCGCGGCGGTGGCGTAAAGCGCCGTTACCGCATCATCGACTTCCGCCGCAACAAGGACGGAATGAACGCTGTTGTGGAACACATCGAATACGATCCTAACCGCAGTGCGCGCATCGCTCTCCTCAAGTACGAGGACGGCGAAAAGCGCTACATACTTGCCCCAGTTGGCCTGAAGCAGGGTGACGTGGTGCGCAGCGGCGAAGGCGCCGAATTCAAGACAGGGCATACCCTTTGCCTGAAGGACATTCCAGATGGACTGACCGTCCACTGCATCGAGATGTATCCTGGCAAGGGTGCTGCAATCGCAAGGGCGGCAGGCCAGATGGCAATCGTCCGCGCA
>JAFYGL010000550.1 GCA_017543165.1 Victivallales bacterium
GCAGGCGGCGAAATCCAAGGCAAGAGCGGCTCCCTTCTGCCCTCCTGACGACTGCTCTATCAGTATCTTGCCATATTTCTTCTTGTTTAGCTCCAGTGAAATCCACCCTGGCTCCTGGACTTGTTTGGCAAGCATCTTGCCCTCCTGCTTGTCAAACTTTGGCGGATTGTCCAGAAACTCCTTCACAATTGGTGGCTGTGTTTTGAAATCAGGGTCCCCTGCCCTGAATTCCTCGGAGAAATATGCCTCGGTTTCCTGCAATTCAATGCGTTCCTCCAGTATTATGCCCTTTGGCGGATTGCATGCCTCATACGCCACTTCACGCTCATTCATCGCACCTTGCCTGACTTTCAGAGAGCGCACCAGCATTTCTGCGGAGAACTGGTTGTCATTCTCGCCTTCCACACGCATTCCGCCAAGGTACAGTGGCAAATCAGTGCGCATCACGGGTGCCTCCACCTTGATTTTCTTTTCAGCCAGCTTTATGCCATTGACGTAGAGCCGCATTTCGCCATTGTCGTATGTTGCCGCCAGATGGGTCCACTCCCCTCTGCGCAACAACCTCAGATTGCCGGAGACCTGGCATTTTGCATCGGCATAGCGATAGTCGTTGTTATAGAAATGGCCTACGGAAGCAAGCCCCCTGTTGCCATGCACTATGAATTCAGGGATGAACGAATTGACTGAAATTGCAAAATCGAATTTGCCCCTGGGCACAGGCGGGTCTGAATAGCCCTGGAAATATCCCTTGTTCAATATGGGTGCCCTGTATCCCCAGCCCAGTCCGCTTTTCAGAATCCACAAGGAAATGCTAAAACTCTCGCCAAAGGCAGAGGGGGCGCATGGTATCCTGAACCTGGAGCCGAACGCCACACGCAACGCCTCATGCTCCACCATGAAATTCCCGCAATCGGAGAAAATGGTGTACTTGCCCGTGCCGTCCGCATATTCCCTTTTTCCGCCAATGCCAGAGAAGTCAAAGTCCAAAAGCAGCTTGCCCTGCGGGACCTCCTGCGGCAAGGCCTCCTTTGGCTTGGCGGAAAACACAACATCGGTGAACTCCGCTCCCAGATAACTGCCTATGGACGGCAACATGCGGCATTCCTGGCCCTTGACCTTCCTGGGATAGCGCAATTCCCCAGTGTATTCCTTCCATTCTGGCGTAAGCTGGAATTGGATTGTCTCTGGATTGACGCCAAGACCGCCATAATTCATCCGAGCAAACGCCGTGGCGCCTGGAGTCTTGGAACGCGCCTTGAACTTGACAATGACCTGGTTTATCGCCATGCCATCCACCATCTGCTGCAAAAGCCCCACATCGCCACGTATGAAATATGCGTTCCTGCCTTTTTCTGGCTCGTCCTTTACCAGACGCAATGCACCCTTCTTGAAATAAAACAAGGGCATCCATCCTGGTGGCAAGCCCGCATTGTCAGTCTCCCAAGCACCATCGCGCAGCTGCTTTTGCCACTGGGCAGAAAACGGCTTGAGCGCAAGGAAATCCTCCGTCTCGCCAAATGCCTTTGCTTTCTGGGGAACTGGCTCCTTCAAGGTCAAAGTTTCATTGGCGGAAAAGCGCATGTCATCAAAGAAAGCACCCTGGTCCGAGCCAAAGCCAAGCATTATCTTTTCAACCTTGCCGCCCTTGTATGTCTCTGGCACCTCTACTTCCAGGGAAAATACCGCCCACTCGCCAGGCAGCAGCTTCGCCTTGGAGATGGTTCCAAGAAAGCGCCCAGCCTCGCCATAGAGCATTACGTGCAATGTCGCCAGAGCGCCTTCCACCCCCCTGCGCCCCAAGGCATCCATGCGTATGAAGCGAGTGCCAGCAGTGTAATCCATTCGCGAACTGCTGGAAATGCCGCCCCGCAGAAACAGGCTGTTCTTGCCATTGCCAGGATTGTCCCCTGTTATGTGAAACTCCTGCTTCGCCTTGTAGGTCATGGGCACCCATCCCCTGGGCAGCATCGGCACGGCATCCACAGCCCACTCCTTGCCCGCCAAGGCCTTTACCTGCCCTGCGCTCAATGCCACATTGTCCTCGAAGTCAAGAACACCGACCTCCCCCGAAAACACACTAATGACCAGGCACGCAAACAAAACAAAAATACACCGATACATGTAATTCTTCCTCATGTTACAATTCTTATTAACGCAGAGACGCTCTTTTAACGCAGAGGCGCAAAGGCGCAGAGACGCGGAGTTTTTTTATGTATGGCTCTGTTCCCCATGAGGGTAGGTATTAAGAGCCGCGTTAGCGGCGACGGAAGCTAGCCGTGGGTGGAGCGAGCGCCGCAGGCGCGAGCGAAACCCACGGATATGCCAGTCAAAAGTCCAAGCCGCGTTAGCGGCGGCAGAACGGAAACGCCTTGCAAGAAAACTCTTTCGCCGCTACGCGGCTCCATGTTCGGGGGGGGAGC
>JAFYGL010000055.1 GCA_017543165.1 Victivallales bacterium
AATCATGCCCCAACTGGAAAACACAGGTGATTGCAGCATGGGGCGCATCAAGTCCGCCTCCTTGCGCATTGCATGGGGCTACTTGAAGAAACTGTGCATTGCAGACCAGATGGCAATCATCGCAAACGAGGCTTTCGACAATTGCATGGCATACAGCGGCATTGCGCTATGGGCGGGCCTTCTTTGCTTCGCCGTGCAACTATATGCCGATTTTTCAGGATACATGGACATCATTCTTGGTTGCGGGGAACTATTCGGCCTGCACCTGCCAGAAAACTTCCGCCAGCCATTCTTCGCCCGCAGCATGTCCGACTTCTGGAAGCGCTGGCACATCACACTCGGTTTGTGGCTTCAGGACTACGTGTTCTATCCGCTTCAGAAAAGCAGGCTCATGAAATCATGGTTCGGCAAGGGACAAGGCATTGCCACATTCTCCCTGCTCCTGACCTGGCTTGCCATCGGCTTCTGGCACGGCAGCGCACTGCATTTCGTGTTTTCCGTGGGATTCCTGCAATTCATCTATGTGATGTCAGAAAGAAAACTACTGCCTCACGCCACTTCCGATGACAGATTGCCAACCAGAATCCTGCAAGGCCTGCGCTGCACCTTGCTCATGCTGTTTGCCTGGATATTTTTCCGCGCACCAAGCCTGCCCGATGGATGGAATTATCTTTGCAGGATGTTCACATTCAAGGCACTCAACGCCCAGTGCTACCAATTCAACTCGCTGCTTTGCGACATTTCAATAAAGCAACTTTGCGCACCGCTGGCAATACGCTGCATATACTTCCTTTCATGCGCCATCCTTTTGCTGGCAGTGGACATTGCCCACGAAAAAGGTATTTCCATGCGAGGCACCTTCAATAAACTGCACTGGTTCTGGCAGATGGCAATACTTCTTTGCATTGTCTTCACTTTCATTGTATTCGGCAGTTACGGTGCGCAATACAAGGCAGGCAATTTCCTATATATGGCTTTCTGAAAGCAAGTTCTTCAATCTTTTGCCAAGGCAGGTGGCAAACTTTCGAGCACCATTAGAATTAAGGTGCATTCCATCCACGAAATCACTGCCATAATCCAGTTTAATTTCCTCCAGATTGGCGTTGAAGTCCCAATATTGAATGGAATGTTCATTGGCGAAGGCCTCGATACTCCGATTTTGCCGCCATTCAAGGGAGGGGGCTTTGAAAAGAACCAAACAACTTCCTTTCTCCCTGCACAATTGCAGCATTTCCTGCAGGCAACGTTCATTCGGCTCTGGCAAGGGGACATCCACGCCTGGCAATCCATTCTCCAATGGTTTGACGGCCTGAACTATTGGTGACGCCAAATGCCCGCAACTGGCATATTCACGCCGCATGAAAGGAAGCCTGAAATCATTTCGGTTCAATTCCTTCCAGCGGGAATGATATTGCAGCAAAGGGAACAAATGCATAAACGAGACTTTCCAATCGCCCTTTGAAAGCTGCATGAGCTGCCTCCACTTGTCCATGCTAAATGGCATTGGGGACATGTTCCAGGCATAGTATGCGTCACTAGGCGCATTCGTGTCAAACAACTGCCCCACCTCCAGCAAAACCAGTTTCGGCCTCTGCCGCTTTAATGCCTGCCTAAGATAATACAATGTCGTAGCGGGCATCTGGCCATTTGCGCCGAAGTCGTATGCGCTTACACCGCAATCAGTGCCCAATTGCTCCGCCGCCACAGAATACGCCATCTGGCTGCCGCCAAGAAACAGAACATCCACGCTGTTCTTCTTC
>JAFYGL010000551.1 GCA_017543165.1 Victivallales bacterium
CCCTTGTCTGGAACTTCCCGCAAAGCACCGCGCAAGGTACCTTATTGGCCCATTTGCCCGATGCGCGACCTGGTGAAGCGCACTGCCACGATGCTATGGTAAAGGAATATCTCGTTCAAGGGCTTGCCCGCCGTCATGATACACATGACCGACTGCAACGTGGTGCCATGGCTATCGTTTGCTGGAATTGCCCTGGATTGGGAGATGCACTATGGCGACACACCCTATCCGGAACGTTTCAGTGACGCATACATTCTGACCCATTCTCTGGGGACGCAGACTGGATGCATCCCATGGGTGCTGGTAAATTCCACGGGTGCAAATGGCGCAAAGGCGACTGACACCCTGTTGTCGCTTACTTTCGGCTATGGTCTGCTTTGCCAGACAGACGCTGGATTGACACAGACTGCGGAATGGAAGAAAATACAGAATTTCGTACGCAATTTCGGATATGGACTGGATGACACGCTTGTATGGCCCGGATGGGACGAAGGCAATCCAGTCAAGCTCTCTCCTGGCAATGTGCGATGCACCACTGTCAAGCGAAAGGACGGCAGGGTGCTGCTTCTGCTTGGAAACCAGGGCGATGAGGAAAAAGTCAGCATTTCCTTGCCAAAAACGGCAAAGGCCAGCGATGCGTTGAGCGGAGAGGCACTTGCGATAGGAGACAAACTGGAAGTTACCATGTCCAAATATGGCTGGAAGATGATAATTCTGGAGGCAAACTAAAATGAAGTGGATGCGAAGAACAGCCCAGGCCACCTTGACGTTCAAGGAGAATTGCGGCGCCATATCATCCTTGTGTTATCGCGGGCATCAGGTTTTGCAGCCATCGGAAACTCTTTTCCTGCTGAAGTTCAAGAACGGGATAGGCGTGAGCGGGGATGACTTCGGGCGTTGTTCAGATGACGGTGAGACAATATCGTTTGATGGTTGCGGCAAATATCCTGGCCTTGAGGTGGAAATAAGCGTTCGGGGCGAGGGTGATGTATTTCTTTTTCGTCTGCGACGGCTGGTCATGCCCAGGGAACTTGTGCTTATAGGCTATGAGCTTCCCGTGCTGAACATTCCAGATGATTTCTTGGTGCTGGACCCCGTTTCCGAGGGGAGGCTGATTTCGCCAGAAAAGCGCTTTGATACATCCCGCAACTATGACATCAGCGAATATTGGGGGCATTATCCAGGACTTTGCCAGGTGCAGTTCATCGCCGCTTTCAATGACTATGGGGGCGTAAGGTTCTTTGCGAAGGACACCAAATGCCTGCCAAAGAGGATCATGGCGTATGGGAGAGAGAATTGTTCGCTTCATATCGAGGTGAATGACTGCGGAATGGATACTTATCAAGGGGATTTTGACTTTGAGGTGTCGCCCTTTGAAGGCGATTGGATGGAGGCTGCCAGACCATATCGCGACTGGGTGTTCTCATCTGGTGTGCTTAAGGTAAGGGAACGCCCCGAATGGGTGAGAAAGTCCCCCGTGTTCATAACTTATGTGGTGCGTGGTGAAGGCAGCCTCTCCGATGAATGCAACTGCTTTGTGCCTTATATAAACGCATTGCCTCATCTTATGAAAATCGCGGAGGAAACTGACAGCGTGATTTTGGCAATGATCATGCGTTGGGATGCACGAGGCGCGTGGACGCCCGTGGCGCAATGGCCGCCAGTTGGTGGCGAAAAGTCTTTCATTGAACTTGTGGAGGCGCTGCATGAGCGGGGGCATCTGGTAGGCCTTTATGGCTCTGGTCTTTCCTGGACAAACTATGTGTATTCAAATGGCATGTCTTGCCCGCCACCGCCAAATGAGTGGCTGGCATTGCAGGAGGACGGCTCACAACGCGAATGGGATTTCAAGCCATTCCGCCGCTCCGTGTCCCTCTGCCTCTCCGTGGAGGAGGTCAGAAAATACATAATTGAGGAGGTTCTTAGGATAGCCTCTTCAGGAATAGATCTGTTCCAGCTCTATGACCAGGATTTTGGCGGGCAGACGCCCCATTGTTTCTCCTGCGCTCATGAGCATTCTCCCGCGCCAGGTGGCTGGCAGATACAATACGGTCGCGTCTTGCAGGAAAGCCTGATGACTGCGTTGAGGGAAAAGGGGCTTCATACAGTTCTTGGAGGCGAAAGCGCGGCCGCAGAGGCATATCTAAATGCATTGCAAGTCAATGATTTGCGCACCGCACCAATTGGATTTGTGCCGCTTTATAGTTATATTTTTCACGAAATCACTTCAGACTATTCTGGTAATCAATGCCATTATTATAACTTTGACGCAGTGAAAAGCCCAGAGAACTTGTTGTACAGAATTGCCCTGGGCTTTGCCTGCGGAGCCATGCTCACCGTTCCAATGCGTAAAAATGGCGAGATTGACTGGGGGGCTGGAGCACCTTGGACAATGCCCGCGCCGCCAAGGACTGAATTCCTTGCTTTTGTGCGGAAGTTGAATGCCATGCGCAGACAGTACCCGCAGTTCCTGCTGGAAGGGCGTATGATGCCCTTGAGGAAAAAGCTGCTTGTGCAGAAGCATAGCTTGTTTCTGGACAAGGGCGGGGAATATCAGGCACCATGCGTGCTTGCCACGAATTGGCAGTCCGCTGCTGGAGAGCAGATACTGTTCCTTGTGAATTGGACGAATAATGAGGCGAATGTCGAGTATGGCGAAAAGCACATTGCCATGCCGGCACGCTCTGTGCTTGCATTGTAATAACTTTGTTGTGGACAGTGGACTATACAGAGGTAATTACAGAACTATCTCGCCAAGCCGCAAACTATTGGAGCCGCTGGCTTTTAGTCAGTTGAAAAGCCTTGCAATGCCAATAGTTTTGCAATTTTCCTCCGAGATATACAAAAATCAATGTTGAAAGAATGAAAGTCAAAGCAGTAGTATTTTCTGGCATCGAGCAGATTGAAATCCGTGAACTGGAACTAGCAGAAGTCAAGAAAAAACAGATCAGGACGGAAACATTGTATTCATTTGTATCCCCGGGGACGGAATTGAGAACGCTTGGAGGACACTATGGCGCCAGCAGGCAATTCCCGATTGTGCCAGGATATTCGACTATATCCCGTATAGTTGAGGTTGGTCCTGAAGTGCGCGGATACAGGGGTGGCGACATAGTCAGCAACAGGCGCTGTTCGGGATTTTTGGATTGCTATCCCAAATATGGCGGCGAAGCTGGCGGACACGTTTTCGAGGATCTCTGCGATGATGGCGCTCCTGTCATCTTGCCCGAAGAGGCCAAGGAAAATCCTCTTCCATACACAGTTGCGGAAGTGGCGGCCATAAGCTACCGCGGGGCAATGTCCACCGAGCCAGCCACAGGTGAGCACGCCATAGTCATCGGGCAGGGAATGATTGGCGCATTCGCTGCGGAATGGTTGCGTTTGAAGGGCTGCCTGGTGACGGTCTGCGACATTAGCGAGAACCGCCTTGAGGAAGCTCGTTCAAAGGGATTCAATTGCGTTTCTTTGTCTGAACCAGAAGCAGAGGAACGTTTGCTTTCTTTTGGTGCGCCTGGCTATGACATTGTAGCCGAATGTTCAGGAAGCGCATCTGGTTTTCAATTGGCGTTGAGGCTTCCAAGACCAGCCTCATACGGCACCATGCGGCATGAATGCCAAACTTGGCCAAGACTGCTACTACAGGCAACTTATATTGATGATATTCCCATCAATCCTTGTGCATTCTTCAAGGGTGAGGGCATCAAGATTCTAACTCCCAATGACAGAACCAAGGATGATCGCCAGCAGGTGGTGGAATTGATTCGCAGAAAGGTCTTTGATACATCAGCATATATCAAAAATGTGTTTGCGCCAGAGGAAATGCCCGAGGCTTACAGAAAATTGCAGAGGCATGAAATTGCATCGGCTATTTGCAAGTGGAAGGATTTCTGAGTTGTGTTTGAGGTAATTGCAAAACTCCGGATAAGATATGCCTCTACCGCTGGCTTTTGCCATCGGCACCCGACATTTTACTGCTTGGCGCGATAGTTTTGAAATTGCCTCGATAGATAGAAAAGGATTAGTTGTAGCTTATGAACAGTGAGATTTTTGCAATTTACTTTCCAAGTTGGCATCCAGACAGGCATTATGAGAAATGGTATGGAAAGGGCTTTTCCGAATGGGAGCTGCTGAAGACCACACGGCCTTTGTTCGAGGGACATCGCCAGCCCAAAAAGCCATTGTGGGGATATTTTGACGAGTCATCGCCTGAAATGATGGCGAAGCAGATTGACCTGGCGGCTGACAATGGCATAACTGGCTTTCTGTTTGACTGGTACTGGTATGGTGGCGAGCAGTTTCTGGAGAGGCCGCTGGACCAGGCGTTCTTGAATGCTCCGAACTGCGGGCGGCTTAAATTCGCCCTTATGTGGGCAAACCATAATTGGGGAATGTGGCCTGCAATGGACGATGACAAGCACCAGGCCATGAATGGAAACGTGAACCAGTCAAGCCAGCTTTTCCTGAAAATGGCCCATACCGAGGAGGATTTAAGGAATGTGGTTGACTTTTGCTGCGAGAAGTATTTCCGTCACGACAACTACTGGAAGATTGATGGAAAGCCAGTGTTCTCGTTCTTCTCCACTGGCACGCTGTTCAAGGTTATTCCCCATGCCGAGGCAAGGCGCATTCTTCAGGATCAGGCACGCAAGAACGGCTTGCTTGGGTTGTTCCTGCTCATGAACATTGGCTGCAACAATGACAATGCCTATTTCTGCGGGTGGGACAGAGTGCCCCCAATCAAGGACGCTGGATTTGACGCCGTGTTCGCATATAATATCGTGGCGCCTGAAAATTAC
>JAFYGL010000552.1 GCA_017543165.1 Victivallales bacterium
ATAGCCCAGCGCCAGCATGGCCTTGTGGGCAGGCGTCTGCTCACGCCTCATGCGTCGCCGCACCTGCTCCGCCTGCTCCTCGGTTATCTCCTTTTGCGCAAGGAGCACATCTATCACATCGCCCCCGACAGGGACGCTACTGTTTCTGCCCGCTATATCCATAAAAACTACTGTTTAACTGTAAACACGTGCTCCTTGCCGCGGGGCACGCTCACTTTCTTGCCGTCGTATGACAGGTTCAGCGCCTTGTCGTCAAAGCCCTCTATGGTGAAGAGGCCGTGCACCTTGTCCCCCTTGTGGAGTGAAGCAGGCCTCGCCTTATTGTCCTTGGAACTGGTCGATGTGCAGAACACCACTGGCTTGCCTTCTCCAAACTGCATGCAACCACGGTATTTCACCGTGATTTTGATTGGCGGCGGTGCTGGCTTCGGCTTCGGCTTGTTTTCCTGTGGCTTCGGCTTGGTGTCCTGCGGCTTCGGCCTCGGCTTGTTTTCCTGCGGCTTCGGCTTTGGCTTGGCATCAGGTGGCTTCGGCTTGGTGTCGGCCGGCTTCGGCCTTTCCACTGTCGGCGGTATCCTCACCTTTAGGCTGTACGCCATGGGACTCCGCGCCTTCTTGTCCAGAGCAGGTCCATTCATATACACGCGGGATGTCACGTCAAAATATACATGCGGCGTGCGGAATCTATTGCTCTCGCTGCCTGAACTGTCCTCACGATTCAGAATTACGTATGCAAAGACACCCAGGCACACAAGAACCACAAGGAAGACAATCGCCAGAAGCGTTCTCTCCCACTCCTTCTGTATTTTCTGCAATACGGGATTCATATTCCTGGTGGCTTGGGGGTTGAAATTGCTCTTTCTATCACAGGCGCCTCCTGTGGCGAACTGTCAGGCATGAAGAATGAGGAGCACACAATGCGGGCAATGATATTGTCCCTCACAATATATTCCCCCTTGTTGGGCTTGGGCTGCTTGCCGCCGCCAGGCAAGTTGGAGACTATCTCCAGCTGCGTCATTGGCAGGAATGTGCCTTCCGCGAACAACCTGTCCGCCAGCGCGGCCAGTTGCCTGGTATTGCCTATTACCTCCACAAACACGGGATATTCAAGGAGATAGGGCTGCTCCGCCTTGTCATCCAGGTAGTATGCCTTGGAGTTCAGCACCTTGAGTTGCGCGGAGGCACGCACCCTGGAGCCAGGCAACCTGGCGTTGGTGATCTTCATTCCAGAATCCAGCACACAGTCAACCACGGCCTTGGCTGTCCACAACTTCAGCAGCATTGGATAGTTCTCCTCCTCGGAACTCAATTCATTCAAGCCGAAGAGCGCTGGGTCCAGGGATATACCCTTGCCCTGCAAGTACGTGTCCAGTTTGTCGAACTGGTCCTTGTACTCTGTCTGGGACGCCTTGGCAATGAAGTCCGCCTTGCTGCCATATTCCCTGACAATCATTTCCTCGAACATGTTGGAGGCCTGTTCCAGCTGCTTTTTGGTGTCTTCAATCTGGCCCTTGCCAGTGCCGTTGTCCTTGTCAAGCCGCTTCCTGTATTCAGCCAGAAGGGCATTCAGCCTGTCCGGGTCGCTGGGCCATACGGTCTGCTTCAGTTTGTTGTTCAGGTCAGCCATTTCAGCCTGGGCCTGGCTATGCTCCTGCCACACTGGCTTCAATATGAAATACACGTAAAGCCCGCAGGTAAATGCCAGAATCAGGCTTATTATCAGCAGCATCCTGTGTTTTTCAGGCCATTTTCTCATTTCTTGACCTCCCCCATGTCAACAGAACGCCTCGCCAGCATCAGCTTCAATTTGAATTCGGTATATTCAGGGAAATAGTTCTTGTTGTTCTTGAGATATGCGTTCCATGGCATTGACACCTGCGCCTCGCGGCCAGTCCACTCCTTGTTCTCGTTGAGCCAGTCCACATTCGTGAACATGCTCTCCGCCTTGGAGCCGCCTTCGGCGCTGTCCTTGTGCATCAGTTTTTCCTGAATCTTCAGCACCGCGCCGTAGCGCCCCTTGTACTTGTCGCTGTCCTTGGTCTTGTCCTGGCCAGGCAGGGTGTAGCCTCCCACCACCAGATACTCCAACTGCGGCAGCGCGTCGAGATTTATGCGGCTTCTCTGGTCAGGATTTGTTTTTTCCTCCTGGACGGGCACATCGAAAATGCCTGCGTTCCCGCGACGCTTCTGCCTGGAAGGAGCCTCCTTGAGTTCCACCTTCTGCTCCGCATAGTCCTTGTGGCTGTACTGGTCCGAAAAATAAATGCACCAGTCATCCTTGTTAAGGGAACTGGACAATTCCTCCAGCGCACGCATATACACCTTGGAACGGCTGCCCAATTCCACCAGCGGCGAAAGCAGCCTCTGCTGGTGCTCCAACTCGTCTATGGCGCCATCCAGCTTGGGTATGATGTCCTCGCACTTCCGCAAACTGTCTATTTTCAAATGCATTTCACTGCACTCCACATCCATGGTGTAGTTGAAATAGCCCAGCATGGCGAACGCAAAGACAAAGAACAAGGCACAGGCAACGGCGAGTATGCTGAAACGGTCCTCGCGGCAACGGCGCCAGCGCACATCTTCAGGCGCAAGGGATATTGCATACTTCGCCTCGCCAAGTTCCTGGAGCGCAAGACCGTATGCCACCGCGAATACGGGTTCCACTTTGCCATCCTCGAACACAGGGCCGAACACCTCGGTTCCGCAATTGAAGCGTCGCCCCAGTTCATAAGCCAAGTCATTCTTCAATGCACCGCCGCCGCACAGCCATATCTTGGCAATCCTGGCTTCCTTGACCTCGGGCAGTGGCTCCGAGTTCCTCCAGTTGTCCAGCACATTGTTGAGTTCATTGAAAAGCTGGTCAATGCCATTGGCGCAATTATCCGCACCAGCCATCAGCGAGCTGGTGTTGAGTATGTTGCCGCCGAATGTGACCACGCAGGTGCTGCTCTCCTTGCCGATGTCCAGTATCACCTGTGGTTCGCTGGCCTTCAGTACATCAGGATGCAGCTCAAAAAGCGCATTGGCTATGGCAAGGCCGCCCATGGTGGCATTCGCCATTGTTACACCGATGTTCTCCAACTGCGTCAGTTCCTGCTCTGGCACAATCTGTCTGGTGAAGGCCGCCAGCACGGGCATCTCAACGCCGCCCACTGCATCCATCTTCTGGTAGTCCGATATGAAACTCTCGTCCGACAAGCCAGCCAGGTTGCGTGTCTCCACGTCAATCAGCGTCTGCAACGCGTCATCCTTGGTGTTTTTCGGATAGTCGTTCAGCACCTTGGTGGTGCAGAGGTACTGGGGAATCGCAATGGCAATGGGCAGTTTATCCAACTTCAGTTCACGCAGCCACTTGATTATGCCGCTCTCGCCATACAGTTCGCTGGCGTCCAGAAAGCCCTCCTGCGCCAAATCGTACCTGGCATGGACAATGCCGCCGCCACGCTGCATCTTCAGCAGTTTGACGGAGGACTGCCCCACGTCAAGAGCACAGGCTATTTTCTGCGGTCTGTATCTCATCTTGAAAGAAGCCTACTTCCTTTCCACAAACTGCCCCTTGTCATTGATCACTGTCGCTGTCACAAAAACAAGCAGATTCATTGGGGTACTCTGATCCACTTTGTGCTTGAAAAGCCAGCCCAAAAGCGGTATGTCCCCTAAAATAGGAACCTTCTGCACTGTACTTGTCTTTTTATTCTCCAGCATACCGCCCAGCACCACAGTCTGCCCGCTGGCAACACTTACTGTAGTGACAATCGACTGCTCGTATGTATGTGGCAGCTTTATGCTGGTCAAAGATGAATTGCCATCATTA
>JAFYGL010000056.1 GCA_017543165.1 Victivallales bacterium
CCTCGGTAACGGGACTTGAAATATACATTGCCACACCCGCTGGCGATGCGCCTACCAATGACTACCATGTCTCCAAGAAAGCCTGCCCCGCAAATGCCTTCAACACAGACAATGCATTTCTGGCGTTCTTTGCACAGCAGGCCATACTTCTGCGCACTGGAATGGTGGACAGGGGCATACGCCGCAGGCGCTATTACGTTGTAAGAAATGTGCCATTCCCATGCATGCTGGTGGAGATGGGATTCATCAGCAACAAGGAGGAACTGGCGCAGCTCCGTTCGGCATACCGCCAGGAACTGATTGCCGACGCCATAACCGAGGCAGTCGGTCGATACAAGGACGCCACCAAGTAACATGGTGGACAGTGGACTGTGGACGGTGGGCTGTCGATAACAAGAGGAACATCTATTTTTCATACTGCAACAAGGAGATTGTTTTATGGCATTGGTGAATGATTGTGTTTTCTGCAAGATAATCAAGGGCGAGATTCCATGTTCAAAAGTTTATGAGGACGACATGGTGCTGGCGTTTCTGGACATTGCGCCGTACAACCCAGGCCATACGGTCATCGTTCCGAAAGAACATCAGGTCAGTTCCACTGTGCTGCCTGAAGAATATCTTTGCGCGATGATAAAGGTCGCGCCGAAGATTGGCGCGGCATTGATGAGGGCGACTGGGGCAGAAGGCTTCAACATAGTGCAGAACAATGGGCGTGTCGCAGGCCAGGCCGTGCCCCATGTGCATTTCCACGTCATACCCCGTTTTGCAGATGACAAGGTGCGCTTCACTGGAGGAGACACCAAGTATTCTGGTGCCGAGGAGATGAACGAGTTGGCGGAAAATGTCCAGAAGGCGCTGAAGAAATGAACCCGATGGAATTGTCCGAAAAGCTGTCTGCCTGGCGTTCGCGGCTGGAAGTCAAGCTCAACAAGGATGAACTCAAATATCCCACGGACGCATACGTCCTTCTTGGCAGGGCGGAAATATCCCTGTGGATAGCGGGACACGCCAACGGCAGCAACATAATGATGGACCTTCACAACTACCTGAGGTTCTTCTGCGAAAGACTACGGGGCGAATTCGGCCCCTACACCAGGCACATCCTGGCGAAATGGAACATAAATGACGAGCACGACGTTGCAAACATGCTTTTCGCAATGCGTCGCATCAAGCACCTGGGCTTTCTGAAAGACGAACTCACAGAGGAAAATGTACAAAAGGAACTTGATTTCAAGAAGGAGTTCTTCCTGGATTATGCGGCAGAGCCTCCATTCCCCGATGTACCAAGTCTAACTGAAACAAACGTAATCAAATAGAAACATGCCATTTGAAATAAAAGACAAAGACAATGCCTGGACTGTCAGGCACTCGGCTGGACGCTGCGGCGGCCCACGCTTGCTGGAAATCAACGGGACACCTGTTCTCAAAGATATAAAATGCATTGTTGACGGGCAAAGCGACGATACGCTCCACAGCAAGAAGGCACATGTATTTCACAAGGCTGGGCAATCCATCTTCGAGTGCGACGGCACATTCAAGGGCGGCCAGTCATACGCGCAATCATGCCGTTATGCGGGCAATTCCGTCCGCATAACCTGGGATTTCAACTGGCCCAAGGACACGCCTGTCATGAAATCCGTTGAGATTGGCTCGGCTGTTTTGCCAGGCGAATGGAGCCAGGTCTATGTGGTCAATGCAGAGCCTGTGCCTGGCCTGCCCTACCCTGGCATTTGGAAAAGCCTGACGCCTGGGGAAATACTCTTCTTCGACAAACTTCCCGCCTCATTGGTATTTGAGCGCAACGACGGCGTCAGACTGGAATATTCCCTTGGCTTTGACCTGTGGCGCTGGAACTACGGCCTGGGCGTGGAAGGAGCCAGCACGCTGACTTTGCAAGTCGGCATGGACGGCATTACACTCACTCGCCGCATCGCACAGACACAGTCGGAGGAAGGCGTGCTCCCAGAAGCAAGGGAGTACCGCTTCATGGCGATAATCTCATGGAGCTGGCCAGGCATGGAGCAAATGCCAGAAATTGCCGATGCACAAGAACTGCCATTGCTGGGCAGCAAGCAAGGCCTGGATTTGAGCCAGTACAGCGGCGGTCCTGTATGCCTGGACTATGCAAAACTGCCCTGCGTGGAGGAAGCATTTCGCTCAGGCCTCGATGCAGGCGCAAAATTGCCCTGCCTTGAAACCTCGCAGGCAATATCAGCGCTGAAGCGCTGCATCCGCCAATTGGCGGAAACAGGCAAGGAAGGCACGCTTGTCATACGCAACCTGGAACCAGGCTTCTGCAATACTGGCTCCCATGTCACCAAAAAAGGAAGCAGGCTGCACTGGGACCTGTACGATATTCTTACATTCGCCAGTTGGGCAAAGAATTGCCTGGGCGAAGGATGGCGGCTATGCTGCCCGCAAGAACTATGGCATGAACTGCCCTCCTTGGCAGGTCTGCATCTGCCCAATGGATATGTGGCTGAAGAATGAGGGACGACTTTTCATCATACGCGCTTTCAGGCTGGTTTCCAGGCCACATGCACAAGGCCAGGAAACAACTTCAGGACGCCTTGAAGCTGATTGACCTGGCGGTGGAATTGGTTGACGCACGTGCGCCGATGTCCACCCGCAATCCTCAACTTGCCGCCCTTCTTTCAGGCAAGCCACGGGTGGTGCTTGCCAACAAGGCAGACCTAGCCTCCCCCGCAGGAAACAGGGCATGGATGAATTTCTGCCAGGAAAAAGGAATCAGCATACAATTTCTGGATGCAAGGAAGCCAGGCTCGCTAAAGGCATTGACCGCCTCATGGCGCAATTGCGTATTGGAGGCGCGTGCCGCCAAAGGTGCCACGCGCCCTCTGGTGCGGCCTATCCGCATTATCATCGCAGGCGTGCCAAATGTGGGCAAGTCCACCTTGGTAAACCACCTGAACGACCATAATACAGCGCAGGTAGGCGCAAAGCCTGGAGTCACACGCACAAACCAGTGGATACCACTTGGGAACGGAATTGAACTATTGGACACGCCTGGCATACTTTGGCCCAGCATAAAGGACAAAAAACATGAACTAATGCTGGCATTGCTGGACATTATGAACAACGAAGTCATATCCAGGGAACTAATCGCGGATTTTCTTGCCTGGAAACTGGAAAACCTTAATATCAACTTTGACTGGAACACATACGGCCTGACACAGGCGCCAGACAACGGCGACCAATTGCTGGAGGCCATTGCAAATAAACGCAAATACCTTCTTTCTGGCGGCAAACTGGACACTGAACGCGCGGCATTCTCCTTCATAAAAGACTTCAGGGACGGCAAAATGGGCCGCATCACCCTGGAAATGCCACAATATTAATGTTTATTTGCCAAAACAGATGAGGTAAAATCGTTTGGCTACTACAATCAAATTTCACTTTAATTGCCATTTTTTCGTTTGTTTACACAATATTTTTAATATTTCTGCGTTAGAAGTATTGTTGTTTTCTTGATTCGTTACAAAAAGGTGGTTTTCATGGACACGAAGAAGGCATTCATAATTGCATTGGTTCTGGACTTTGTCTTTCTGGCGGTAGCGGGGTATTTCTACACAGACGCCAAGGCACAAAGCGAACTTGCAAACTCCATTACCGAGGAGAAGGCCGCATCTGACGCCAAGATTGCCAGCATGGAAAAGGAAAACGGTGCGCTGAAGAACAGGCTTTCATTGCTCATGGCAAATGGTGGCGATGACAAGAACGCCGAATTGCAAAAGATGATCAAGTCCCTGGATGAAAAGGACGGTGAAATCAGGCGCCTTAAGAATCTGATTGTCCAGAACAATGCCAATCCACCGCAACAGCAGGAAAACAGGCGGGGGGACAGAGGCAACAGGCAAAGATTCAATCCAGAGGAAATGATGGCCAGGCTCAAGGAAAGCGACCCAGAAAGGTACGAGCAGATAATGAAGCAAAGGGATGAACGCAGGCAGATGCTCAAGGAACGCACGGAAAAGAGGGACAATTACCTAAGCAGGCTGGACATGAACAAACTCAATGCGGAACAAAAGCAGATTATCCTGGACTACCAGCACCTCATAAAGTCAAACGAGGAACTTCGCGCCAGCATGAGCGAAAACGGCGACATGTCAAACTTCAGGGAAATCATGAGGAACCAGGCTGAAATGGCCAATGTTTCCACTAAAGTCAGGGATATTCTCATAGAGCAGTTTGCTGGCTCAAATGTATCGGAGGAAGTGAAGAACATCATTGATGCCACTACTGTGGAAGGCGGACGCGGCGGCTTCAGAGGCGGCTTCGGCGGGCGTCCAGGCGGCTTTGGAGGGCCAGGAAGATAAATACAAACCACAGCCTTTAAATTTTGGCGGCCTGTCTCCTTGCGTATTGATTTTCTCCTTTGGAATACGCATTGGGCAGGTCGCTTTTTATTGGCTTGTCCACCAAGTGTGAGCCTTGAGATAGTCCGTAGTAGCGACGGCGTCTTCGCCGTCGCACCAATGGCATGCTGTCACAACTA
>JAFYGL010000553.1 GCA_017543165.1 Victivallales bacterium
GAACCATTTGTAATGGAGCTGCCTGACGGCACCTTGCTGGGCACCATAAGAGTTGAGGGCAAATATATGGAAGCCAATGGCGTTAAGAGCTCCGTCGTGAACCAGGCGCCCAGAGGCGAGTATGACTTCAGGACGCTGGTGACGCGCTCCACGGATGGCGGCAAGACCTGGACGACAATGGCGGAGACATGCGCCAAGGGGGCACCGCCACATCTGCTGCGGCACTCGTCTGGCGCGATTGTGTGCGTGTATGGATGCAGGCGGCGTCCTTTCGGGCAGCGTTGCATGATTTCATACGATGAGGGCAGGACCTGGAATGGCGAGTATGTCCTCAGGGACGACAGCCTCACGAGGGACTTGGGCTATCCTGCCTCCGTGGAACTTGCCGACGGCTCGATTCTCACAATCTACTATCAACACGAAAATAAAAGCGAAAAGGCATCCATTCTCTGGACACGCTGGAAACTGCCAGAGAGGAAGTGAAATGACAAGGCAAATGGACATTCTTTTTTTAGGAACAGGTGCGGCTGACTGGGATTGGTCGTTGCCGCTGAAGGCGGGTGTGCGCGGTAGCACATGCACGATACTGGACGGGCATATTATGCTGGATGCGGGGCCGACTGTCCCGTATCGTATGGAGCAGGAGAATATAAATCCCGCCAGCATAACGGACATTGTCATCACCCATTCCCATTCGGACCATTTCAACGTGGGCAGCATTGCGTACATTGCCAATGCCCCAGGACGCAAGGAGAAACTGCGCCTGTTTGGTTCGAAGGAAATCTTTGAGGGCACGGCTGATTTGCCCATTGAGGGCAAATGCCTGGAATATGGCGTCAATGTGCAGATTGCAGAATACAAGTTCATGCCGCTGCCAGCCAACCATGACCTGGGCTCGTTTGAGAAGAAAGCCTACCATTACCTGATTGAAAAGCCAAATGGAGAATTGCTGCTGTATGCACTGGACGGCGGCTGGCTGGCTGGAAGAATCAGGGAGGTTTTGAAAGGGCGTCATCTGGACTTGATAGTCTGGGACGCGACTTCTGGCACAAGCCGATACAACTGGCGTTTTGGATGCCACAATGATTTGTACATGATACAGTACATGTGCCAGGGCTTCGGGCAACTGGACATCATAACGGAAAGCACCAGGCATGTGTTCGACCATATCGCCAGGACACTTTGGCCTGAAACGCCAGAGGAACGCCAGGCCGCCGCAAAGGAGGCTGGCGGCCTTCTCGCCGAAGACGGCATGGGCATCAAATTCTAAATCCGGGTGCAGAAGCGGCGCCCGCATGAAAATCAAAGGAACAACAATGGACTTTTCATACATATCCCTGGATCCAGTCCAGGTCACGCGACCAACGGAAAAGGAAATGCTGGCAAGCCGCACTTGGCAGGGCATACCTGGCATACAGAAGATGCCGTCGGGGCGCTTGTTTGCAATCTGGTATGCGGGCGGCCATGGGGAAGGGCGTGACAATTATGCGCAGATGGCCATAAGCGACGATGACGGCGCGACTTGGACAGATGCGGTTGCCGTGGTGAAGCCGCCAGCGCAGGTCAGGGCTTTTGACCCAGTCATTTGGCTTGCGCCAGATGGGCGCCTGTTCTGGTTCTGGGCGCAGGGCTGCGGTGGCGAGGCCAATTCTGGCGAGGTGTTTGACGGCATTGCAGGCGTGTGGTGCTCGGTTTTGGAAAATCCCGACGATGCACCAGAGGCATTCCGCTTCACGCCTTCCAGACGCATCGCCAATGGCATTATGATGAACAAGCCGACGGTGCTCAAGGACGGCACCTGGGCGCTTCCATGCTCGATTTGGGGCGATAAACAATACTTGAGGCACGAATCTCTTGGCGTGGTTCCAGGGGCATTCATGGTGGTTTCCACAGACAATGGGCAGAGCTTTTCCGTGCGCGGGCGCATTGATTCCTCCCTTGTGGATGGTGGCGCTGACTTTGACGAGCATTCCTTTGTTGAGACAAAGTCGGGCCTGATGCGCTGCTATATGCGCGTGCGCAAGGGCTTGGCTGAAAGCGTTTCATACGATGGAGGACGCTCCTGGAGCAAGCCCGAATTGTCTTCCCTGAAGACGACGGCTTCCCGCATTTGCATCAGGCATCTCAAGTCTGGCGCTCTGCTGCTGGTGATGAATGACAGCGAAACCACCAGGGAGAAACTGACTGCATATCTGTCGTTTGACGATGGCGGAACCTGGTCCAATGGCCTGCTGTTGAAGGCAGAGGCGCATGTGTCCTATCCAGACTCATGTCAGGGCGAGGATGGCACTATATACATAATCTATGACAAGGACAGGTTCAACGGCGGCTATTTCTACATGTCAAAAATCACGGAACAGGACATACTGCAAGGCAAACTATGCTCGCC
>JAFYGL010000554.1 GCA_017543165.1 Victivallales bacterium
TATGCAGGCAAGACCAGGACGAGAGGCACCATGCTGAGGGGCGGCACAGCAAATTACGGGGACAACCATCCAGAGCAGTACATCATTTCGCGGGATGCGCCAAAGGAGCCCGTGCCAGGCGAGGAGTTTGGCGGCTTTGGCGTGTCCATAGTAAGGGCTGGCGGCATTGACAGGCGCCTGGAACTGGTGTTCCAGCATGACCGCGTCACTGGCCATAGCCATGATGACATGCTGGGGATCCAGTTGTTCTACAGGGGCATTCCCATGCTGGAGCACTTCGGGGACACCAGGGATACCAAGGACCTTAACGACAAGGTGCCCGACTACGATAAGTTCAAGGAACTGAAATATCCAGCGCCTATGGTCGCCAGCGACGAGCGTCCCCGTGGCTTCTGCCTCCAGGATGTGAACACGCCACTTACAAAAAACACAATCATGGTGGACGACTACTGGGAGAGCAACGGCTGGTACACCGCATACAGGGGCGGCTCAGGCGCGGACCATCGCGCCTCCTTCGGCAACCTCATCGCCCGAACGGGGAGGGCGCCTGAAGAGGCGTTCCAGTTCGTGGAGGCGGAAGGCGTGGACAAGAATTCAAAGGACTACCAGGGAATGAGGCTGTACAGGCGTGCTTTCGCCGTGGTCACAAGACCTGACGGCACTCCATACGTGGTGGATTTCTTTGCGGTGGACGGCGGGCACAGGCACACCTTGCTTTTCCATTCGCGCGGCAGGGAAATCAGCAGCACCCTGGGCAAGGGCAAGGACTATGCGCATCTTGAGGACATTCCTGGCGTGGCGGATGGCTCATTCGGGGACATTGTGGGCAACTTCCGCATCAGGGCGGGCAATGTGCTTTTCCCTGGCAAGGTGCTGAACAATGTGAACTACGGCGCACAGGTTCGCAACAGCTGGCGTCATAGTTGGGAGTTCGACTACGCGGCATGGGCCTCCAAGACAAATCCGCCAGAGGCGCACTTGCTGGTCAGGCCTCATGTCATCTCAATACACGGTTTCCTCACCAACAATGACAGCAAGGCATTGAGGGCGGACGGCTTTTTCCCACAGACAATCGCGGAAATCTTCAACGGAAACAAGCGCCAGTACCGCTTCCAGTTTGAGAATGCGGTACATTATGCTGGCATATTGGGGCAGTCCAGGGGGCGCATGCAGGATTGCTATGTGAACTGCATCGAATGTCATCAGAATGACGAACCTGCGCAGTTCAAAGCGCTTCGTGCATTGGCCGTGGATGGCGGAAAATCATTAAAGCGCGCAGTGGAAATTACCTTCGCAGATGGGACTAAGGACATTGTGTTCTGGCAGCCGTTCCAGGCGAAATCCACCTGGGATGCGGAGGCATTCGGCAGCGACGCCCGTTCTGGCGTCATTCGTCTGGATACGCGGGGCAGGGTGAGATATTGCGCAATGGCGGGTGGCACATACTTGCAGTGGCACAGAAACGAGATGCTGAAAGGGCAGGGCACTCTGACTGGACGCATCGCGGGCATTCAGGGCGACATTTCAGGCCAGCCTGGCAAATCCGTCCTGGTGCTGGAAGGTGCGGAGACTTGGCCAGACGGCACGGCATTGAAGGGACGGACGCTGATTGCTGGCTACAACAGGGGACACAGGCGGGACGCCTACAGCATTGACCACATCGAGCACCAAGGCAAACTGACTTATGTGCATTTGGAATGCGCGCCGTTCTTCAGGGACCATTCAGGCAAGGTGCTTGGCTTCGAGGAACTTTACAGGCAGAACCAGTTCCGCGGCACAGGTACTTCCAAGGGTGGCAATACCAGGTATCTGGCGGGCTCGCAGGTTTATTTCCCGCAAATTGGCAAGCGCTACATCTTGCTGAGCGTGGCGGAATCCAATGTCTATACCTTGCAGGAGAATGTGAACGTGGCTCTGGAGGGCGTCAAGCCCGAAATGCAGTTCTTCATAGAGCCTGACTGGAAGGGCGCACTGGTGGAAGTGGCGACCAGTGCAAGCATGGAGCGCAAAATCAAGGCCGCGTCCAAGGCAAGGCAATTTTCCCCGCAGGCGAAACTGCTTCCTGGTTTCATTGAGAATCCAGACGAAAACACTCTGTGGCTTGCGTATGGCAAGGATGTGAAGGCGGCAGAGAAGCATTCAAAGTATGTCTGGGGCATTGCCAAGGATGTGGAACTGTCCTGCGGGAAGAATGACGAACTGGTTTTCAAGGGCAGCGGCAGCATGGGCGCATACGTGCCAATTGGACCAGAGCATACAGTCGCGTGCATTGATATTGCATCCGTGAACAGGCTTGGCGGCGGCTATCATGCCGTCAGCTTCAACTTCGGGGCAGGCGGCCTGCCCGTGTTTGGCACCGTTGGCAAGATATTGCCAGGCATGTATTGCCTGCCTTTTGCAAAAGTGCCCGAGAATCTCAAGGATGCGTATATTCGAATGGACGCGCACAATGCGGATATTGTGTTCAATGGAATCAGCCTGGTGAAAAAGAATCCCTGCGCGGTTTCATTCGGGGAGGGCGCCTTGAAAAAGGGCGGCACCGCCACCTTGCGTTTCACCCTGGAGCAGCCTGCCGACACGCTGGAATGCCGCCTTTACCAGGCGTACACAATGCAGGAACTTCAAGTGGCCCCTGGCGTAAAACGGCTTTATGCCAAGCCAGTGGAAGGCACTGGCAACAGGCAGTGGACCGTTTCATTCCCCTACAATGGCTTCAACAATCGCATCGCAGGCAAGCAAGACGGCGTGCTCAAGCCATTTGCCGTGGCATTGGAGGTCCTGGCCGAAACCAAGGACGATTCCCGCACTTACATCGTATTCAACGGCACGGCAATTGAACTATAGCAAACGTCGATGTTTATACAGGCGCCGATGGCGTCCATGTGAGCGCCGCTTCGGCGCTCACTCAGGTTGACCAACTAGCAGGCAAAGCCCCAGGTACCACCAAACAGGTTGGCCAACCTGGGTGGCAGTCCGACTGACGACAACATGCAAGTTGGTCAACCTGAGTGAGCGCCGCTTCGGCGCTCACATGGACGCCAAATGGCGTCCACATTACATGGACGCCGAGTTTTTTTGGAAAAATTATTGTTGTTTTGTGTACAGGCGGGATTTGTGGTTATATTACGCCCGAAACTGTTTTTTGTGTGAATAGAAGGTCTTGTTTTTAGAAGAAAGGAGCGCAATAATGAAAATTGCTTGGTTCAAGAAAGTCATCTCGCCTGAAGTCGGTGCATATCTTGCTGGATACAGCATGAATGACGTGTCCAAGGAACTGCATGATGATTTGTATGCAGACGGGCTTTGCGTGGATGACGGCGAGCGCAAAGTGCTGCTGATAAGCCTGGATTTGCTGGGAGTGGACGAGTGGTTCATACGCAAGGTGCGCAAGGAATGCGCGGGCATTTTGGGCGTGCCTGAATCAGCTGTCATGCTGAGCTGCACGCATACCCATACTGGGCCGGAGACACGCACCATGGCCTCCAAGCCAGAGCAACTCTACATGGCATACCTGGACAAACTGGCCGCCACCTTGACGGACGCGACCAGGGAACTTGCCAGCGGCGAATTTGAGGAGTGCTCCGTTTTCTTCTATTCAGGACAGTGTGACGAGAACCGCAACCGCCGCTACACTGCTGGCGACAATCACTCCACATTCACCCCCTCCCGCCGCGAAGTGGTGCCAGGCTGCACGGGCATAACGGACAAGGAACTGGGCGGCCTTGTCTTTGTGGGAAAGAACTCTCGCGGTCCAGCGTACGTCATAGGCAACTATGCGGCGCATCCGCTGGCGGGCCATTCATACGGTCTTGGCGGCTGGCGCATTTCGGCGGACTATCCCGCGTCATTCCGTGAATACATCACGAAAAACACAGGCGCACCAGCGATGTTCGTTTCTGGCGCGGCTGGTGACCTGGTTCCGAAGGAGGACGAATTGGGCGATGACGCCATGATTGGAATGGGCGTCAGGCTGGGCAAGTCCGCCATGTTCTCGCTTATTGAGGCAGTGCGCAATCCCAACCGCTATGGAATGCCAGACGCCAAGGTGGGCAGCTGCATACGCTCATTCACGGTGCCTCTGCGCAACAAGTACCGCCGCAATCCCAAGAAACTGCCGAAGCCATACTTGGACAGGGACGATGTGACGCTTGACATACAGTGCATCGCCATTGGCGACATCTGCTTTGTGGGCGTTCCTGGCGAACTTTGCTGCGAACTGGGACTGGAAATCAAGTGGCACAGCCCATTCCGCCGCACTTTCATCGCATACAACTCAACCGCATATTTCTCCTATATGGGGCCTGCCAACTTCCTGGTGTCAGGCGGCTATGAGGGCATGAGCCAGCGCTTCACAAGCAGGGGCGGCCTGGAACTGGTGAAGACCGCGATGGACGCCATGTTCGAACTGCGCGAAAGCCTCTATCCAACAGAAGGCGATGAACTGTATCCAGACAATTGCCCGGATTCGCTGGTGAACATACTGCCAGGCAGGGTGTGATTAAGTTGAGGAGACGCAGATGCTTGAGATAACTTCACACAGGAATGGCGAGGTGCTGAACCACCTTCTCGGGAATGAGACTGAGCAGGGACTTGAGATAGAACTGCAGGGCATTGCGGACCCGCAGAGCATCGTCAAGGTCAATGGGCAGCCTGCCGAAAGGCATGACAGGAACTTCAGCGTGAAACTGCTGCTTACGCAGCGCATAAACACAGTCACTGTTGCCGCGCACGGCAAATATGGCGACGCCACATTGTCCATCAAACTGGTGTGGGACAAGGCATCATACAAGCGCTATGCGACGCGCATTGACGACAACTGTTTCTTCTTCACGGACCTGGCACGGGAGAGGCCGAAGCACATAATGGAGCATTTCTATCTGGCTGGACTGAAGAAACTGCATGACAAGTACGGCGCAAAGTTCATCTTGAAATGCTTCTATCGAAATGACCATGACGACAAGAAATTCACATTGAGCGAAATGCCCGATGCATACAAGGAGCAGTTCGAGGAGAATGCGGACTGGCTGCACCTGGCGTTCCATGCGTTGTCCGAGTTTCCAGACAGGCCCTACCAGCACTGCACAGAAGAGCGCCTGGCGCATGACTATGACCTGACAACTGGCGAGCTGCGCCGCATTGCGGGGGACAAGTGCTGCACATGTCCAACCAATGTGCATTGGGCGATGCTGCCGCCCTCGTTGTTCCATGTCATGCGGGAGCGTGGCGTGAAGATATTGACGTCCAGCGGCTTCATGTCCAACCGCCTCATTGTTGATGGCAAGGTTGAGGAGATAAGCGGCGCGGCATGTGACATTGGCTTCTTCTATGAGCAGGATGTGGCGCGCTATATGCTGGACAGGCGCTGCTTTTATGATGCGGACTACGATTTGTTCCTGTCCCGCACTTTCTTCTGCTTCAACATTGACACGCCTGAGGAAATCGTGGCTAAAATCAAGCAGGAGGACCAGGCGGGGCGCGGCACCGAGATGCTGGAGATAGTGGGGCATGAGCAATATGCGTACCAGCGCTATTTCAACTATCTGCCAGACTACTTCCAGCGTCTGGAGGCAGGCATACGCACGGCGGACGAACTGGGGTACAGGCCCGTCTTTTTCAACGATGGCATTTTCGGCAATACAGCGTGGGAAGGCTGATGATGAGAGCAATTTTAGGCATAGTCTTGATTTTGGCATTGGGGACAGTGATTATGGCAGAGGAAGCATTTGACGTTACCAAGATTGACAAATACATGCAGGTAGGCAAGGCGGACGAGACTGGGCTTGCCTGGCTGGACCCATGGGAGGCGCCCTTCCAGTTGTCAGGCATGTACCGTTTCTGCGAGGAGAAGAAGTTCCAGCGCATACCGAATGAGAAGATGGATGGGCTTCGTCCAGGGCTGCTGAGTCTGGCGAAATGCACTACGGGTTTTCAATTGCGTTTCAAGTCCAATACCACCCGCATCAATCTGGCGGTGTCTGTGCCGAATTGCAAACCCTCCACCTTGCAGGCGCAGGCTGGGCAGCGCGGCTTTGATCTGTATGTGGACGGTGTTTACTGGAATCTGACCCAAGTGGCAGAAAACATGAATCCGTACAAATTCGAAATATTCAACAGCGCGAAGGCCAAAATGCGGGAGTTTGTGCTCAATTTCCCGCTGTACAATGGCGTGAACTACCTGCGCATCGGCATTGACGAGAATGCCAAGGTGGAGGCCCCCGCGCCACGCGCAATATCCAAGCCAGTGGTGATCTACGGCACATCAATCACCCAGGGCGGAGCAGCCTCAAGGCCAGGCATGGCGTTCACAAACATCATAAGCAGGAAACTGAATATTGACATACTCAACTTCGGTTTTTCGGGAATGGGGCAAAACGAGAGGAAAATGGCGGAGATTTTAGCGGAAATCAAGGAACCCGCAATGTACATAATCGACAGCGAGGCAAACAGTATTTCATCGGAGAAGGTAAATGAACGGGTGCCAGTTTTCCTGGACATACTGCGGAAGGCACATCCAGATGTGCCGATTCTGGTGCTTTCCAAGGTGAAATATGGCCCCAAATATGGCTCGCAGATACCGATTTTGAAGGAGGATTTCCGCAAGATAGTGGAGCAGAGGCGGCAGGCTGGGGACAAGAACATACATTTCCTTGACGGCTCGGATTTCTTCGGGCCGGATGACGAGTATTTCGAATGCACAACAGACAGCGCACACCCCAATGACCTGGGCTTCTACCGCATGGCAAAGGCAATCACCCCCGTGGTGAAGGAACTGCTGAAACTGTAGTTGGCGTTTTTGTGTGGGCGCCGAGGCGGCGCCCACACAAACATCGGCGCCCACATGAAAACGGCGCCCACATCCAAACCGTTCCTGCATAAAAGGAGTATTATGAGTAGCATAAAAGCCAATTTTGAAAAAGTAATCGGGAAAATCAAGCCTTTGCACGGCATCAACAACTCGCCTATACTCTACAACAAGAAACTGCCCGAATTGCAGGCGGCGGGGATTCCCTACGTGCGTCTTCACGACACAGGCGGTGCCTTTGGCGGCTCGCATCTGGTGGATGTGCCCAATGTGTTTCCTGACTTCGATGCAGATGTGAACGACCCTACCTCCTACGACTTTGACTACACCGATGCCTATTTCAGGACTTTGCATGCATCTGGGCTTATGCCATTCTACCGCCTGGGCGTCACCATTGAGAACAACTACCAGTTGCATCCCTATAGAGTGAAGCCTCCAAAGAATTTCCATAAATGGGCGGAGATATGCTGCCACATAGTCAGGCACTACAACGAAGGCTGGGCAAATGGCTTCCACTATGGCATCAAGTATTGGGAGATTTGGAACGAGCCTGAATCGCCTGCGATGTGGCAGGGGACCGACGAGGAATTCTTTGAGTTGTATGCCGTCGCGGCCAAGGAACTGCGCAGGCAGTTCCCCCATCTCAAGATAGGCGGCTACGGCATAAGCGGATTCTTTGTCACCACCAGGAAGAACCAGCCCGCCTTCAGGCAGCATTACATGGAGATGTTCAACAAATTCATGGAGTTCAAGAAGCAGCAAGGGGATGCTTTGCCCTGGGACTTTGTGACATGGCATCTTTATACAAAGGACCCGCATGAGACGCTCGCCCATGCCAATTACCTCAAGCAGCGGCTGCACGAGGCTGGCCTTGACAATGTGGAGAGTATCCTCGGCGAGTGGAACTACATCGAGCATGAGACTTGCTCCAGGGAAAAGGACCCATGGGACGAAATGCGGGGAATGCCAGGCGCCGCGGCGGTTGCCGCCACATTCGCCTTGCTGCAAAAGGGGCCTGTCGATATGGCGCTCTACTATGACGCAATGCCCATGCGCAGATACTGCGGATTGTACTATTACCCCGAATACAAGGTGTCCAGGACATATTATTCGTTCAGGGCCTTCAATGAACTCTACAAACTTGGTCAGTCCGTGGAGTGCTCCAGCGGCGAGCAGGAGGACGGCATATACTGCATAGCCGCCAAGGATGGCAAGGGCAAGGCGGCGCTTCTTGTGGTGAACCGCCAGAAGATGAGGCAAGTCGTGCCCCTTGAGGTAAGTGGCGTCAATGGAATGCCTGAAATACTGGTGCTGGATGAGGACAGTGTGCTCACCGAGACAAACTGGCTTCTGGAGAAGTCCAGCGGCAATGTCGCCAATGGCAAGGCGCCCCAGGGCGAGTTTGCCGGCGCAAATCTGGGACAGGAGCAGGGGCAGGGAGAACAACTCCTGCTCACCTTGCCGCCTGAATCAGTTTTGCTGTTGCGGTATTGCTAAAGGGACGAAGGGACGAAGGGACGAAGGGACGAAGGGACGAAGGGACGAAGGGACGA
>JAFYGL010000555.1 GCA_017543165.1 Victivallales bacterium
GGTGCGTCGAAAAGCGATGACACGTGCTCTTCTGTCAACACAATGGGAAGCCTGCGTCCAGTGCGCATCCCATTAACCAAAGTGAATGGATTCAGTTCAATAACATTTTCACGCATTAAATGCTTAAAAAATGAACGCATACAGGACAACTTCCTATTTACGCTGCTTTTGCCGATGCCAGCCTCTGTGAGATACATGCCATGATGTCTGGCGATGCCAACGTCAACGCTTGACCAGTCATAGCCAGTCTCCGTCTTCAACTCAGGATGCAGGCGCACGAACTGCGCAAGGTCCAGCAAATAGCTGGAAATGGTATGCTCCGACGCCTGACGCTCGTCCTTAAGGTACCTGACAAAGGACTGCACATGGTCGTCCACCGCCAGCAAGGCGCGTTCCTGCTCCAGGTCCTGCGCCTTCAATGTCTCTTTCTTTTTATTGGCCATTTTTATTAATAATCCCCTGATTTTTGTGGTTCAATTCATCATATCGGACCACAAATCCAGGACATCCATTCCCAGGCGGAGGCCTGTTTCCTTGACTTTGAGGGCTGCCAGCCTGTCCCCAGGCAATGCCACTGCCACAGGCACAATGCCTGATGTGGCGCAACGCCTGCAGATGAATGCCAGCATGTCAGGTGAGAATGAGCCAAGCAGCACCAGCCGTCCAGCATTTTCTGGCAGGTTCTCCAATGCGCACAGTTCAGGAAGCGTGCCTGTTTTTGGCAGGAAGGCCAGCACTTTGGCTTCTGGGAATGCCTTTTGCGCAAATGCCAGGCACTCCTTGTTGCCCAGTATGTCCATAATCACATCGTTTCCTTTGGCGGCAGGCAACTGTATTTTGCTCTTCGTATCTGTGACAAGCAATGCCCTCTCCTCTCCGATGAACAAAGATTTGCCGCTGGCGCGTAGCACAGACTTGCCCAGCGCATCCACGATGTGCAAATTGCATTCTGGGAAAACTGGCCTGCCCTCCACCTGGAATGACAACTTCGCAATTTCCGCTCCTGCAACTGGCCTCAATTCCAGAGTTGGCGCATGCCCTGAAACAGTGATATTCTCCTTGCCTAGAATGCGGCCAGAGGCGGCAACATAATTGACATGCACATCCACGGCGGCCAGCAAGGGTGCGGCAATTTCTGGATATTCCAACGACAGCGGCACTTCAACTGCTTCGCCCTGCCCCGCCACAGCCTGCATATTGGCGATTCTGGCACGAGTATCGACACGCTTCGCAGGGACAATGCGCTTCGCATCCACGCCAATTACCTTGCCATTGGACAATGCCAGGCAAGCCCCAGTCTGCACAAACTGGAATGCCCTGGCCTTTCTGTCCAACTTGAGCAAACTGTATTTCAGTTTTGTGGCATGGCCCTCTCTGTAGGCAAGTATCTTCGGCAGCCTCTCGCCCTTGCGCTGGGCGGCAAGCATCTGGATTGCATGCGTTCCTTCCTCAAGCATGACAGGAGGGAATGCCTCCTTCCAGGCGGCAACCGCCATGCCATCCACAAACAGCGCGGAGCAAACGTCAGGTTCGCTTAGTTTGAAGGTAATCTTGCCAGGCGAGGCGACATCGAAAGTTGCGTTCCACATGATTAACGCAGTGCTGTGCGGGTTGGGCTTTTCTGGGAAAAGCCAGTTGTCGGGGCACAAACCTGGTTCCTCGACAGTTGCATTTTGCTTGCCATAGCCAGTGAACAGCAGACGCAATTCGGAGGCGGTGAATGGCCTGGCTGTAAGATTGCGCACTGCACGAAACACAGCGACCTGCCCCATGCAAACGCAGGCCACGGAAAACACTAGCAATGCAAGGATGTTTTTCATTTCAGGCCCCCAGGCATAGCAGCACAATTGCACAGCATCCCATCACTAACGCCAGTGCCTTTTTCAAATCCACCTTTTCCTTCAGGAATATGCAGCTCAATGCAAAGGTACCCAGAAAACTCATCTGGGCAATGGGATTCACAATGCTTGCATTGCCGCACATATTCATGCGCGCCATGAATATGATTATGCCAGTGACAAATACACCCGAGGTCAGGGAAATCTTCCATTCGCCAGCCGTTGGAGCCCGCAGCCTCCGTTCCTGGACAAGCATGATCAAAATGCCGCCTATTGCCCAGAACAATGCGATTATCATTGACACGCCATTCTCATCAGCCCCATGGCTGAAGCCATACTTGAAGGACAATGCCATGCCTGCACGCAAGACACATGCGATAATTGCCAACACAAAACCAAGCATCGCCTTGTCCCCTCCCGCAGACGTTCCACGTGGAATAAATGCCAAAATGGCGCAGAATGCACAGATTATTCCGCATATCAGCGTTCCTGTCATGGGTTCCCCAAGGAAGAAGTGCGCCCCAACCACAATCAATACCATGTTCAGCCTGAATATGGTGGAGCATACGCCAGCGGCCTGGTACCGCATCGCCTCTATCACCA
>JAFYGL010000556.1 GCA_017543165.1 Victivallales bacterium
ACGCGTGAAAATACTCACTAATGGCGCACCGCGCCACTTGCGAGAGGAATACTCAATATCAGAAGAGATTGCGCTTGCGGCGCAGGAGCCATTCCGCCATGAGGAGCAGGAGCAGCGCCAGTGCCAGGAATGGTGTGAACAGCACTGGCTGCATGTCAGTGCCTGCCTCGCTCTTGCGCAGGAGTTCATTTATGTCCTTGCACAGGCGGCCTGTTTCCTCTGGCAGATAGATGCGGCCTCGTATTGTGAAGCGCATGAAATTGTCGTCGGATACCTTCAGGTCATCATTTTCCGCTGCGCCAGAACCACAGTACACCATTGCATAGCGCTTGAGATTGGGGGCGTTCTTGCTGGCGCAGTTTACCTCAAGCATGTACTTGCCCTTGGGCACATCTGGGAAAATGCAACTGTGCATGTTGCCGTTGGAGAGCATTTTCAAGGTCTGCGGCGTGCCAGCTGCGTCCTCTGGCGTGAGCGTGGCCTGCGCGGCACTAATGCCTTCCGCTGTGGCAGTGACCTTGAGGGGCATGCCTTCGGATATGTGCTCCTGCACGGATAAGGCAAGCGTCTCGGTGCCAGTGCCGCCCGCATGCACCAGCAAAGTCTCCCAGAAACTGCGGAAGAGGCGCGCCCGCCTGTCTGGCGCGCCCAGCAGATGCAGCGAATTGCTCAGCACGGCGACTACACGCCCGCGCCCGTAGGGCATCGCCACCACAAGAGGATATTTCCTGTCCCCTTGCACGGACAAGAGCACTTCCGCGCCCGACTTCACATAGTCCACCATGTTCAGTCCATGTATGGATAGTTGCTCCTTGTACAAGTCGTGGAAAAGGCCGTCCTCTGCGGGAAGAAGTTTGAATGTGGCGTCGGTATATCTGCTTTGGCTGCTGCGCACTGGCAGCAGGGCTGTGAACAGGCGGCTGTCAGCATTGCCGAATGCGCCTGGGCCACCGTAAATCAGCACGGTGCCGCCGTCAGAAACGTATGCCTCGATGGACTTCATATCCGCCTCCGAATAGTCCTCGGCATTGCCTGAACCAAGGAAAAGCAGGGCAGTGCCTTTCATCAAATCTGGATTTCGTGGGATGCCGTGGTCGTATGTGCTGTCCGCCGATGTGCCAAGTGTCTGGAATGTGCCTTTGCGCAGCGTGTAGATTGCGGTGAAGGTGCGCCCTGTCTGGCTGAAAAGGCGTGTCAATGGCCTGAATGTATTTGTCAGCACAGGGAAGTACAGCACTGGGGACAATTCGTCCTCCAGCACCTCGAAAATAAGTTCCCTGCTATTGTTCAAGTAGGATGCCTCGTTGGGCAGGCGGTCAAGTTCAAGCAGTACCTTGTGCAATCCTGGCTTTGCAAATGAGGTCTTGAATGATTGCACTTTGCGTTCATTTTGTGTGAGGGAAATGTTTTCTTGCTGAAGCATCTGCCCGTCCACGCTGAATGCCAGGGCAATATTGTGCTCTCCGCCTGCCTGGCGCAGCGCCACAGGCACATTCAACTCCAGTTCATCGCCAGTGCGAAGGGAGGTAGGTGCGTTGAATGCCTCTATCCGCAGGTCGGGGACGCTTTCCATGTCAGTGCCTGTCTTGACTGCGAATACAGGCGTGCCGCCCTGGATGCCCTTGGACTGCGAGTGGTCCAGTCCGTCCGTGAGAATTACAATTGCGCTTGCCGTGCCAATGCCCAGGTCCCTGTCCACACATTCCAAGGCCTGTTTCAGGTCCGTGTTTCCATTTGGCGTCAATTTTTCCGCCTCGGCGATGCCTTCTGCTGGAATAGTTCCGTGGTTGAAGAAGTAGAGGTGCTTTTTGCTTTTCTGGAATGGCTCCCTGTACAGTTTGCGCAGAGTCTCCCGTGCCACAGCGAAGCGCGAGGCGTTGGAAGGCATGTCGTTTGCCGACATGGAGGCCGAGCAGTCCACCAGGAATACCAGATTTGAATTGGCCTTGCTTGTCCTGTTCCAAAGCAAGCCAGGCGAAAGCAGCATAAGCAGCAAGAGCGCCATTGAGCAAAGCCGCAGTATCAAGAGGATTCTTGGGCGGCTGGCGGCCTTTCTGGTGGCGGCATGCACGGCGGCAAGCGCCAGCAACGCGGCTATCAGAATCACCAAATATGGAAGCAGTGGATAAAAGCGCATATTTATTGGAGAAAATACAACTATTCAGTACTCACCTTGAAGGTCTGGTTATTCTATTTATCCACAGATTTCCACTGATTTTCACAGATTTCATCTATTAAACAAGCTAGAGCTAATCCGTGATAATCTGTGGAAATCTGTGAATTAAAAAAATCCATGCCGAATAGGAGTGCTGAATAGTCAAGATTATTCATAAAGTAAAGTCTTTCTGTGTTTTCTGTGGACTGGAATTGAATTGCAGGCCCAGGATGTATTCCACCACCAGTAGCGCCAGTGCCGCCAGAAGTGAATAGCCCGCCAGGTCGGTGCCGCGCCTCATGCGCACGATTTGCAGTGCTGGTTCCTCGTCCGTGGAGAGCATGCTGATTGGCGCGGTGAAGGCACCCCGCATTGCATCTATGGGCAGCGCCTTAAGTTCGCTTTCCCGTTCTGGCGGTGAAAGAACGGCGCTTTCCAGAGTGCCAGCCGAGAAAATCACCGTGCCAGGCAGCCATGTTTCCTTGAAGATGCTGCCTTCCACTGTGCCTGATATTCCAGTGGAGCCAGTGTATGAAACCTGTGCCTCGCTAAGTTTCAGTGCCTCGCCGCAGTTGATGTGGGCGGTCCTGTCCTTGCGTCCCGAGGCATAGTTCACCAGTGAGTTCATGGCAATTGGAAATGACTTGAGTTCAGTCCAGTTTGAGCAGCGTCGCCGTAAATCGAATGCCAGCAGCACCATGCGTCCTTCCCCCAATGGGTGCTCCACGATAGCAGGCATTGCGCCGCATTGCGCCAAGGTGCCGCCTGTGGCTGGCAGAGGCGCAAGCCTTCTCCACTTGAGCAAGTCCAGTTGCAAAGTCTCATTTATTGAGGCAAGCCCTTGTTTGAACTGCATGCCGCTGGCGTTTATGTCCTTGAAGCCATTTGGAAACTGTGATTCTGGCAGGCCGTTCATGTAGGCGAGGCCGCTTTCCCCATTGGCAACAGCCACTAGATTGCCTCCTTCACGCACATAGTTCAGCAGTTGTTGCGAGACCTCTGGCGCCAGGCGGTTTCGCGCCTCAATGAATATCAGCGGAAATTGCTTTAAATCAAGCGCGCCAAGCGTGTCAAGGGTTCCCTCCGTAAACTCTATGCCATGAAGCCTCCTTTTAGGTTCCACCGCCATTTTCAGGTAGTAGAATGGGGAGGGCAGGGCATCTGGCTCCGACAGCAGGAGAACTTTCAATACATCCGATACAGTGAATGAGAACGGGGCCGCATTGTCCAGTGGTATGCTGGCGTCGTCAATGGATATTGTGCCATCTATGCGCCCTGCGCGTTCTGGAACATACACGAAACTGCCGTTTGCGGAGGAATTGCCCTTGACCAAAAGCGCCTGGGACTGCACGCTGGCCCCCGTTATGTTCAGTTCCACATTGAAGGACCTGTCCTGCTGGCTTGTGTTGCGGATGGTGAATGGTAGATACACGCTGTTTCCAGGCGTCTTGAGGGTCAGGTCCTGGAA
>JAFYGL010000557.1 GCA_017543165.1 Victivallales bacterium
GCAATTTCATCCGCATTGATGAAATTCTTGCACGAGACTATGCTGGGCAGATACTTCATTGCGAAAGTGGTCTTGCCCGAGCCATTTGGTCCCGCCACAATATGGCAAGTTGGCTGTTCTATCCGCGACATTGTCAAAAAACCTCGTAGAGTGTCGCTTAATTTACCCCAAGATATTCATATTTCAAGATTTTTGAGAAAAGCGAGGCGGATTCAAAGTGCGCTGCCTGCGCCAGCGCACATTAAAATCTTTAGTTTCAGTTAGCAAAATGAGTAAAAAGGGGTATATTCCCGCAATTTTAATTTGATTTTCTAAACAACGAGCAAAAAGTAAGGATGGTAGATTTGTTATGAGTCCCAATGATGTCACGTTGATAAAGTCGGCGTTCATCCTGCTGCTGGCGGGAATGGGAATGACCTTTGTGTTCCTGATAGTGCAGATATTCTGCACGAAACTGTCTTCCCTGGTGACCAAGAACTTCACTTATCTTGTACCCGAGCCAGAGGCCAAAGTCAAGAAACCCGCCGCAAAGCCCGCTGCCAAGAAGGATGACGACGCGGAGGAAATCGTGGCCGCTATCGCTGCTGTACTACATCATAATTCCAGATAATAACACAAGGAGTAAAAAAGAATGACACGTAAAATCCGTTTTATGGATACCTCCTTCAGGGATGGTTTCCAGTCGGTAATCGGCGCGCGAGTGATAACTGCGGACTTTCTGCCCGCGGTGCAGGCGGCGGTCGAGGCAGGATTCACACACCTGGAAGTCGGCGGCGGTGCACGTTTCCAGAGCCCCTTCTTCTACTGCGGCGAAAACGCCTTTGATTCAATGGACACCATACGCAAGACAGTGGGGCCAGACGTGAACTTGCAGACACTGGCCCGCGGCGTCAATGTGGTGGGGCTTTCCTCCCAGTCCAGCGACATCATCGACCTGCATGCAAAGATGTTCAAGAAGCACGGCATGACAACCATCCGCAACTTCGATGCATTGAACGACATCAGGAACATCAGCTACTCTGGCACCTGCATACACAACGCAGGCCTCAAGCACCAGACCACCATCACAATGATGGGACTGCCTCCGAACATGAACACCGAGGCGCACTCGCCTAAATTCTACTGCCGCATACTGGAGGACATCCTGGAATCAGGAATGCCATTCGATTCACTTTGCTTCAAGGACGCGTCAGGCACATGCCCGCCCTCCGTCATCAGGGAAACCGTGAAGCGCAGCCGCGAAATGCTGGACGCGGCAGGCAAGAAGGACTGCCCCATTGAAATGCATACCCATGACACTGCGGACATGTCAGTGGCCTGCTACATGGCGGCCATCGAAGGCGGCGCCGAGATAATCGACCTCTCCATGCAGCCCATGTCAGGCGGCACTGGCCAGCCCGACATCCTTACAATGTGGCATGCTTTCAAGGGCACGGACTACACGCTGGACATCGACCCCGACAAGATACTCAAGGTGGAGGCAGTGTTCAAGGACTGCATGGCAAAGTACATGATGCCGCCAGAGGCAACCGCCACCAATCCGCTCATCACCATGTGCCCGCTGCCTGGCGGTGCATTGACCGCAAATACCCAGATGATGAGGGACAACAAGTGCCTGGACAAGTTCCCAGAAGTCGTCGCCGCCATGCGCGAAGTGGTGGAGAAGGGCGGTTTCGGCACCTCCGTCACGCCAGTCTCCCAGTTCTATTTCCAGCAGGCCTTCGCCAATGTGATGCAGGGGCCATGGAAGAAGATTACTCCTGGATACGGCAAGATGGTGCTGGGCTACTTTGGCAAGACGCCAGCCGAGCCAGATCCAGAGGTGGTCAAGCTGGCTGCCGAGCAGCTGGGCATGGAGCCCACCACGGAGAATCCAAGGGACCTGAACGACCGCAATCCCAAGCTGGGACGCAAGCACGCTGAGCAGGTGCTCAAGGAGAACGGCTTGGAAATCACAGACGAGAATGTGATGATCATCGCAACTTGCGACGAGGCCGCAGACCCCAAGGGCCTGAAGTTCCTGAAGGGCGCACGCCCGATGGGATGCCGTTTTGTTACTGACAAGAAAGAAGAATCAAAAGCAAATAAGGAAGGCAATATGAACAATGCAGCAGGATCTTATACAGTAGTGGTCAATGGCAAGAATTATCGCGTGGACGTGCTCCCAGCAGGCGCGGCGCCTGTGGTGACAGCGGCACCAGCGGCAGCACCAGCAGCGGCGCCAGCGGCGGCAAGCGGCACCGAAATCAAGGCCCCGATGCCTGGCACCGTGCTCCGTATTCTTGTGAATGTGGGCGACACAGTCAAGAAGGGCGATGACATCATCATGATCGAGGCGATGAAGATGGAGCAGTCCATCAAGGCGACTGTGGACGGCAAGGTGGCCGCCATCAACGTGGCACAGGGCGACACAGTGGAAAGCGACCAGGTCGTGGCTGTTATCTAATCCGCGGATTATCACAGATTCTCACGGATTTTTAGACTGTAATAATTAACAAGGAAGACAACCATGAAGAATAGCGTTTCTTTTCTTCTTGTCGCGTTGCTGCTGTGCTGCTCCATGTTCGCTGTCGCGGATGCTGCAGCACCCAAATGCGATGGGAAAACGCTGGAAAAACCCCTTGCAGAAGGGACATACAACAGCGGCAACCTGCAGACCATGACGCAGGACAGCGTGTTCCGCGTGGAACAGGAAAACGGATTGATGCAGGTCAAATATGTGTGGCCTACGCCAGCCGTGGTGTACCAGGTTTCAACACGCGAGGGCATGAACGTGAATCCAGGACGCACCATGTGCATCCTCAAAATCAAGAAGGGCGACGAAGCGGTCCTCAAGGCCAATGGCCTGGAGAATGTGCCGTCCCGCAGCAAGGCGGAAGTGAAGGCCGCCATGGGCTGCAACGTGCGCTCCGTCAGCATATCGCCTGGACAGACCATCTGCCACGGCACAGTCATGTTCACCATGGTGCCCCAGGTGATTTCACACGATTCTGTCACGCCAAGTTCCAGCAAGGAACTCAAACTTTCCGACATGTTCATGAAACTGTGGGAAAGCACGGGCATTTGCGAATTCTATAGGCAGACACAGTTGGAATGGACTTTGGGTGTGGGACGCATCATCATGATTCTGGTGGGATTGGTGCTGATTTATCTTGCCATTATCAAGGGCTTCGAGCCGCTGCTGCTGTTCCCCATCGGCTTCGGCGCAGTCATGTCCAACATCCCGTTGGCGGGCATTGCGGAGCCAGACGGCATCCTGGGCATGCTCTTCAACGGCGTCAACTGGGGCATATATCCTCTGCTCATTTTCCTGGGCATCGGCGCAATGACGGACTTCGGCCCCCTGATTGCAAACCCGATCACCTGCCTTCTTGGCGGCGCGGCGCAGCTGGGCATTTTCGCCGCACTGTTCGGCGCCGTGCTCATCAGCTCCCTCACGCCTGACAGCGTCATCAACTTCTCAATCAAGGACGCCGCATCCATCGGCATCATCGGCGGCGCTGACGGGCCTACCGCAATCTTCCTTTCCAGCCGCCTGTCACCGAACCTGCTGGGTTCCATTGCAGTGGCGGCCTATTCCTACATGGCTCTGGTTCCAATCATCCAGCCACCCATCATCAAGGTGCTCACAAGCAAGCAGGAACGCGTCATCCGCATGAGCCAGCTGCGCAAGGTCAGCAAACTGGAGAAAATCGTGTTCCCAATCGTGATCACCCTGCTGTGCTGCCTGCTTCTGCCTTCAGCCGCGCCGCTGATTTCCATGCTGATGCTGGGCAACCTGCTGAAGGAATCCATGTGCACGGATCGCTTGAGCGACACGGCACAGAACGCGCTTATCAACATCGTCACCATATTCCTGGGCTTGTCCGTGGGTTCCAAGCTTTCTGCTGACAAGTTCCTCAATTTCGAGACACTGGGTATTCTGCTGCTGGGTCTGGTCGCGTTCGCGGTTGGCACCGCTGGCGGCGTGATAATGGGCAAGATCATGTGCAAACTCTCTGGCGGCAAGATCAATCCAATGATCGGCGCCGCTGGCGTATCCGCAGTTCCAATGGCGGCCCGCGTGGTCAACAAGATTGGCCTTGAGGAAGATCCTCAGAACTTCCTGCTGATGCATGCCATGGGTCCAAACGTGTCTGGCGTCATCGGTTCAGCCGTGGCTGCAGGCGTGCTTCTTTGCGCACTAGGCAGCTAATTTCAACCTGACTGCGCCCCGCCTGGGGCGCAGATTTTTTTTTATGCAATACAAAATCAAATTAGGTCCCAGGGCGTACATATATCCCATTGTGGTATTGGCGGTTTGCTTTTTCATGTATCTGCACGCCCGCAAGGCGGGCCAGGCATACAGGCAGGAACCAAGGCCAGTGCAGAAGACAAGCCTCCCTGCGGACACGGAACTTTCTGGCGCGGTAGATATGGACTTGCCTGCACTGTATCTCTTTGGCGCTGAACAGGATATTGCATACGTTGATGAATTGCACACCGCATTGTCAGGGCGCTGTTCTGTGCTGCATATCAAAAATGCTGGCGACGATGTGCGCAGCTACTTTGGCGTCTCCCAGTTGCCATGCGCAGTGCTGTTCAACAAGGACAGGGATAAAATAGCGGATTATGCACCTCTGCCTTCCAAAGAGGAACTGCTGTCGAAAGTGCAGGATTCTTTGAGTAAATAGGGCACAAAAAAAGCCCCGCAGCGTTTTTGCGGGGCTTCTCCTTTGCTTCGCACCAGGAGGATTATCTCCTTGAATCGCGGCGACCGCCGAAGGGTCTTGGTTCGCGTGGCTTTGCTTCGTTGACTGTCAGTACACGCCCATTGTTCTCTTTGCCGTTGAGGGCATCGATTGCTGCCTGGGCCTCTGCGTCGTCGGCCATTTCAACGAAGGCGAAACCTTTGCTGCGCTGAGTTTCACGATCAATGATGACACGTGCGCTTGTTACCTTTCCGTACTGCGAGAAAAGTGCATTGAGTTCATCATCTCTCACTTGGTAGCTCAGGTTTCCAACATACAAATTCTTGGCCATTCTTGTCTCCGTAAGACATTGTGTCCCTTCTTTTACTTTCTGGACATCTTTTGGAAAGGGGTAATTCCCAGTACCTGCTCTTCTGAATGTTTCTGCCTGGCTGTGGGAATCTCACCTAAACGACTATCGCATAGAACACTGCCACGACCCTTCTTAGTGCAAGCGGGGAGTTATCTTACAATACGTTTAAAAATATGCAAGTGACTTTTTCGCATTTTTTTTGTTTTCTACATAAAAAAATTCTGCGCGGCCTTGGCTGCGCATCAGGATGGAGGAAGAACCATACGCGGCATATCTGTAAAGTTTCCATACAGCTGGGCGCCCAGATTTGCAAGAACATTGTTGCTTGCCAGTCTAGTTGGCTACCTTCATCCTGATGCGCGGCCAATGGCCGCGCAGAGCAGCGTGCCCCCCGCAAAATAACCGCGCATATCAAACTACCATGCAAACAACCGAGCATGGCGGCACGTCGTGTACTTTATCGCCAATGGTGAGTTTCTGGTTTCTGTCCAGGTAATTTACCGCGAATAACATTCTGTCGCCGTTGGCTGCCTGCCAGGAACTATGGTAGAAGGCGGGATACTGGCGCGGGTTGCCTTCAGGCGTCCATTCCGTAAGCATTTCACCAGAAACAGGCATTGCATCCTTTATCATTCTGCCTTTAAGCAGGTATTCAGGATATTTCTGGCGGCATTGGTTCATGTTCTTCATCAGTTTCCAGAACATTTCCTGGTTGGGGGCGGGGAAGTCCCATGGGCATCCCCAGCACCAATGTGCCTCGCCTTTTCCCTTCAGTATCACGCTCAAAATATCGCCTGCGCAGAATGCGTATGCCAGACGACGGTTCAGGCTGTAGGGAGAGCGGCTGAAGTCGCAGCACCAGATGGTGCCTCCCTGGTTGCCCGCAAAGTTGGTGCTCTTGCCGTGCAGCACGAATTGCTGCAATGGAATAGTCTCGCCCCTGTAGCACATGAAGGAGGCACGCGCGTCATTCAAAGGCAAATATGTGCTGTATGCATCCGCCGCCGCGCTTTCGCAGCCCAGTATCATGTTGCTGCCGCGTTCCTGGAACTTGTGTGTCGCCTCCTCCATGAAGTCCCGCTGCATTTTGATCTGCCATGGCCCTGGCACTGGCGGATGATGATGGTCCCTGGCAAAGCAATTGTGTACGCAGCCGCCGTGGTTCTGGTCATAGAACTGGGCATAGTCAATGCCGCCGTTCGCCAGTTTCATCAATTCGTCCATCACGATTTTGCGGGCGGGCTCTTCTGCCAGGCACAAATCATATCCAAGCCGCTGGCTATCCAGGCCATTGCATACCGATGCCTCGATCTCGCCCTTGGGGCCACGCAGCATCATGCGCTCCTGCTCAGGCGTGCAGCCCGGCGCGTATTCTTTAAGGATGGAACTGGTGCAAGTCCAGGCAGTGCCCGAGCAATATAGCCCCAGCAGGTTGCCTTCCTTGTGCAATGCGTCCCTGAATGCGTAGAGCATGTCCTCGCCGCCGTAGGGAGGCCATACGTATGGCGGCGCCCATGGCGCCGTGCCTTCCCAGTGCATGAGCAGCGGCATTACAGGAGCCTGCACTTTCTCCTTGATTTTTCTCAGGTAGGGCAGGGCGTTGGAGTAGGGGAAGTAGTCGTTTGGCTCCATTTCGCCAGTGTCCTTGCCGTGCCCGCGCACAGGATAGATTACCACCACGGGCGATTGCTCCATCCATTCTGGAAGTCGCGCCTCGTCCTTTGCGATGAAGGTGCCGTCAAGCCATGTGCGGTATATTTCCGCCGCGTCCTGCCAGTTGCCTTTGAAACCGCACAGCACGTAGTCCCAGCCTGGAATGTAGTCCTCGCCGAAATTGCATCCAGTGAAGGTCTGCAAACTGAGGCGCACATAATCAGGGAAAGCCTGGTATTCCACTGCCTTGGTGGTGCAATTTTCATCGTGTGCGGCAAAATATGCGCCGTTGCCCTCCTCGTCGAATATCGCCATGCACTGCAATTGCGCCCGTCCAGGATAGAATGAACCATAAGGCCTGCCACGCTTTGCAAAGCCTATCGGGTGATAGGCTTTTTCGTTCAGCGGCTCGGAGAGTATCACGCCGTCATGCAATGGCTGCATCAGGCGAATGCCCTTGTGGCGTGGATAGCAGACCTGAGGCCCGTCAAACCAGGACAGCACCCAGTTCTGCGGAACGCCAGTCACCCTGGGGCGGAAACGCACAAAGTTGCCATCGCTGGAGACAAGCAACTCCACATTCAGCCCTGGCATGAGGGAATGCCCGCTGAACATGTTCCCTTGCACCTGGAATTCGCTGCTTTTCAACAGCAGCGCATTGCCTTCGGTGTCCAGCATCTCCATTGTGAAGGCCTCTGGAGAGGGCGTGCCAATCTCCTTGCCATTGCTTTGCAGTGAAACAAGTTCACAATGCTCGCCAAGAGATACTTCCAGCCTGCTCTTCGATGTAATGTACTGTTTCATATTAAGTTAATCAGTGGACTGTGGGGAGTTCTGTGCGGGGCGATAGTATCGCCCCGCTTCTAGGGCAGTGGCCACCAAACGCGGGCGATACTATCGCCCGCCACAGAACTCTCCACTCTTATTTCATTTCAACCAGTTTGAACTCTGGCGATGAGAACTGCTCTGTCACTTTGCCTTCCGTGTCAATTGAGAAGCGGTCGTATTCCTGGCCGTTCATGTCGTGGCTGCTGACAACAAGTTGCTCCCCTGCCATGGAGACACATACGTCGGAAATCTGCATTTCAGGTGGATTCACAGCCGAGGGGCCAGAAAACACCACGACTGGGAAGCCATAGTTTTTGCCGCAGAGCAAGTCATCCGCCTCAAATTTTGGAATGCGGTTGGAGCGGAAGTCATTGCTGAATGGAATGGAGCGGAATGGATAATGCACGTGTCCCCCCAGCCAGAGATGAATGCGGCAGGAAGGATTCTCGCCGCCAAAAATCGGGTTGATGACAGGATGTATGTTCCTTTCAAGATATGTGCGCCAGTCGCCGAATGGAATCGCATGGGCTAGGACAATGCGGAACTTGGCCTCGCTGCAAATGGGCTGCTTTACCATGGCCGCCAGCCAGCGCGCCTGCTCCTCCAGATAGCCTTCTATGCTGTGCAGGGCGCGTGTGGAGGGATATGGGCAGGGGCCTGCATCATCGCCAAAGTCCAGCACTATGAAGCAGACGTCGCCGCAACGGAACATGGAATATCCGTCCTTGCCATTGCGCTGCGCGGCAAAGTATGCGAAGAAGCGCTGGGAATCCTTGCCGTAGTATTCGTGGTTGCCGCGCACGAATTGCAGCAGTTTCCTATTGCCAGAGGCATCCTGGAACGGGGCGACGAAGCCATCCATCACCGCGCTCTCGAAGTTGCTTGTCCACAGCACATCCCCAAGATATGCGAAGAATGAGGCGTTCTTCACATAGTCACGTTTGAAGAAGGACTTCATCCAGTTCACGCGCTTTTCGGGATGCTGTGCATCCGCGGAGGCCACAAACGAGAATGGCCTGCCTTCGCCAGGTAGCGTATGGAATTGCCCGATTTCACCCAGAGGACGAAGTCCCCAGGCGGACGGTTCGTCAAGGCAGAACACCTGGTATTCGTAGTCGGCGTCTGGCTCAAGGCCAAGCAGATTTATGTTGTGGACTGTTTTATCGCGGCGTATCTGGCCGCCCAGTGTGTCGTATATTCTGGTCCATTCCGCCTGTCCCTGTCGCCTGTAGAGCACGCCTCCTGGCGCAATGTCATCCAGAGCGAAGGTAATTGTCACTGCATTCTGAGAGGCATCGGGAAAATGCACCAGAGGGGACCATTTTAGTTTGCGTTCCTCGTCCTCGAACAGTTTGAACGCAAATTGGAAACTCAGGCCATTGGCGACTTCGAATACAAATTGGTTGTGCCCTTTCTGGAGATGGCATCTTACCAGGTGGTCGTCTGGCTCGAAAGTGTGCTCGCTGTTGCGCGAGACGCGGGCGTCGCAGACAAGTTTTCCATTGAGCCATGCGCACCAGCTCCAGTCCACGCCTATGCCAAGGATAACATCCTGCTCCTGTTCGACATCGCAGTCGCCAACCACGGCGCAACGCGTCATGCCAGGCAGTTTTTCGGGCAACAGACTATTCAAGCTGATTATGCCAGACGCGGGCATGTCGAACTTTATGGGGTGCATGGAGGTTCCCTCAAGAAACTCCAGTATGTTCTCTGGAATGCCTGGCCCTGGATAAAATCGAAATGCAACGCGAATGGAGGCTTCCTTATGCATGATAAATCCTTTAATTCTTTATGTGGGCGCCCACACAAAAATCAACGTATCCTAAGTGGGCAGAAGTCGTTTCTAGGAATTGTCAGTGTGACTTCGCCGTTGGTGATGGCGACGGCCTCCTTGGTCTCCGCGTTCTGCACGGCTTTGGCCCCC
>JAFYGL010000558.1 GCA_017543165.1 Victivallales bacterium
GACCTGGGCATCCTGGATGGCGACCTGGTGGTGGCAAAGGCCAGCGAGGAGGCCGAAATTGGCAAAATCATAGTCGCCATGGTGGACAACGAGACAACCGTGAAATCTTTGTATTTGACGGACAACCAGTGGGAGCTGCGCCCCGCGAACCCCGAATACAAGTCCCGTTTCGTCCCGCTGGAGCAACTTAACATACAAGGCGTAGTCGTCGCATTGATGAGGACATACTAACATGATAGCAAGACTTACAGGCATACTTGTAGAGGCTGAACCTACAGAAATCATCGTTGACGTTCAGGGCGTGGGCTATTCCGTGTCTGTGCCGCTTTCCACTTTTGACAAACTGCCCCCAGTGGGGCAGCAAGTCACCATCCACACTCATTTCCATCTGCGGGAGGATTGCATGCAGCTCTTCGGCTTCGCCACAAAGGAGGAACGCGCCCTTTTCAGAATGTTGATGGACAATGTGCAGGGCGTTGGCCCCAAGGTGGCATTGAATGTATTGAGTTGCGTGTCGCTGGACAGTTTTGTCACCTCCGTGGCAAATGGAGATGTGAAGGCCTTGAGCAGGATAAACGGCGTCGGCAAGCGCACTGCGGAGCGCATGGTGGTGGAACTGAAGGACAAGATAGACGCTATTGGCAAGGGAGTCATCGGCTCTGCCGTGGCTGCGTCTGGCAATGCCGTCAAGCCTGGCATTGCCCAGGAGGCTTTAGACGCAATCGCTGCACTGGAATCCTTGGGTTACAAGCGGGATGCCGCGGAGAAGGCCGTGCGCAGTGCCGCTGAAAAGGAGGAAGGCGCCTCAACAGAGCAACTCCTGCGCAAGGCGCTGGCAATACTGAATTCATAATTTTCTTGCTCCACTGATTCACACATGTTAGCACAGAAAAAAATCAGTGAAAATCTGTGTGAATCTGTGGATTAAAACGTGAATCATTATATGACAAAGGAACGTTTTATAACATCGGAACTGAATGCCAAGGATGAAAGCGCGGAATTGCCGCTCAGGCCGCAGTGCTTCAGCGACTTTCCTGGCCAGGACAAAGTAAAGGAACGCCTGGAAATACTTGTGGGCGCCTCCCTTTCCAGAGGGGAGCCTTTGTCCCATATCCTGCTTTGCGGCCCGCCTGGACTGGGCAAGACCACATTGGCCAGCATTGTGGCCAACTCACTGGGCTGCGCAATAAAATCAACGTCAGGCCCCGTAATCGAGAAGCCAGGCGACCTGGCGGGAATCCTCACCACTCTCAATGAGGGCGATATCCTGTTCATAGACGAAATACACCGCCTCCCCATGCAGATTGAGGAATATCTCTACAGCGCAATGGAGGATTTCGTGATTGACATTATGCTGGAACAGGGAGCAGGTGCCCGTTCAGTGCGCCTCACTTTGCCAAAATTCTGCCTTATTGGCGCAACTACGCGCCAGGGCAAATTGTCCAGCCCATTGCGCTCCCGCTTTACAATGACCTGCCGCCTGGACTACTACAGTGTGGATGAACTGGTGAAGATTCTTACTCGCAGTTCCAAAGTGCTGGGGGCGAAGGCCGAGCCTGGCGGCCTGGCGGAAATCGGTCGCAGAAGCAGGGGAACCCCGCGTATCGCAAACAACCTGCTGCGCTGGGTCAGGGACTTTGCGCAGGTCAAGAAGGCCCCCGTAATAAATGAGGACATTGCCTCGCAGGCACTGAAACTGCTGGACATCGACGACGATGGCCTGGACGAAATGGACAACCGCATTCTGGAGACCATCATTGTCAAATTCCGCGGCAGGGCAGTCGGTCTCAAGAGCCTGGCAGTGGCGGTGGGTGAAGAGGAAGGCACCATCGAGGAGGTCTATGAGCCATACCTTATTCAAGAGGGCTACCTCATGAGAACTCCGACTGGCCGTATCGTCACAGCAAAGGCTGAAAAGCGCTTTGCACGCAAGA
>JAFYGL010000559.1 GCA_017543165.1 Victivallales bacterium
AGATGTCAAGAGGTAATTTCAAAACTAGCGCAAAATGCGCAATGAGATGTTTTGCAGTGGCGAAGAAAACGGATTGAGCTGTATGAACATACAGCGAAATACGTTTTCAAAGCCAATGCAAACATATCGAAGCGCATTTTGCGCTAGTTTTGAAATTACCTCAAATGCCTTGCCTCTCGCATTGTCTTTTCTGCATAATACAGTATATTACGCCGTATTTTTGCCCGAGTGGTGGAATGGCAGACACACAAGACTTAAAATCTTGAGCTTTTTTAAAGCGTGCGGGTTCGATCCCCGCCTCGGGTACTCGTTGTAAATCGTGCCTCAAACAATGGTTTGGGGCTTTTTTGATAATCGGAGATTGGCAATGCTACAATATCTGTTGAGGCGTCTGCTTTTGTTTGTGCCAACGCTTCTGGGCGTCAATCTCTTTGTATTCCTCATGTTCTTCCTGGTCAACAGCCCAGACCACATCGCCAAGCAGGCCTTGGGCGAGAAGGCTTCGACTCCAGAGCAGATTGAACGCTGGAAGGCGGCGCGTGGATACGACCTGCCGTATTTCTTCAATGGCAAAGAGACTTGGCACAGGCATTTCACTAAAACCATTTTCTTCCAGAAGAGCGTGAAATTGCTATGGCTGGACTTCGGCGAATCAGATACTGACAGGCAGCCAATCACACCTGAGATACTCAAGCGCATACCGCCCACCCTTTGCCTGGCGGTGCCCATATTCCTGTTTTCCCTGTTCTTCAACATATTGATTGCAATGGTCACCGCCTCCAGGCGTGGCAGTCCAATTGACAAGGGAGTGCAGTTCATCTGCGTTGCGCTGATGTCAATTTCCACCCTTATCTACATCATTGCGGGGCAGTATTTCTTCGGCAAGGTGCTGGAACTGGTGCCTGTGTCGGGCTTCCTGCCAGGATGGGACATGCTGCGCTTCCTGGCCTTGCCCGTGCTGGTGGGCGTGCTTGGCAGCATTGGCGGCGGCGTGCGCTTCTACCGCATTCTCTTCCTGGAGGAGATGGAGAAGGACTATGTCAGGACCGCACGCTCAAAGGGCCTCTCCGAAACAAGAATCCTGTTCCTTCATGTGCTGAAGAACGCCATGATTCCCATCGTCACCAATGTGCCAGTGCAGATGCTGCTGCTCATAATGGGCAGCATGATGCTGGAGAATTTCTTCAGCATACCAGGCATGGGGCGCTACACAATATCCGCCATAAACAGCCAGGACTTCGCCGTGGTGCGTTCCATGGTTTTCATCGGCTCCGTGCTGTACATGCTTGGCCTCTTGCTTACTGATGTTTGCTACTCCCTGGTTGACCCCAGGGTGCGTCTGGGAGGTGCCCAATGAGCGCATTCTGGCAATCCTGGCTGTGCCAGAACATAATAACCTGCCTTATGGTGGCGGCGATGCTTTTTGTTTTTGCGTTGCTTATGCGCCGTGCGCCGTGGCGTGCCGCGCTGCGGCGCATGTTCTCGGGCAAGGGCGCCGTGGTCTCTGCAATAGTGCTGGCCTTGTATGTGCTAGTGGCATTGCTGGACAGCGTGGGCTGGCGCAGGCAGGTCATCCTGCCAGAGACAGGGCAGCCGCTCATGGTTGAAGGCAAGCCCGTCTATGACAAGGGCGCCTCCGCCCTTGACTATCTGCTGAAGCCAATCTCAAGCCGCAAGGAAGTGTCATATTCCGCGCCCTTTGCGAAAAGGCAGTTCACTACCAGTCCAGAGGAAACCGCCAACGGCGTGGTCAAGGTGCACAAGAAGCTGAACTATCCAGGCAAGCACATACTGGGCACGGACATTATCGGCGCGGATGTGCTTGTGCTGTCCCTCAAGAGCATACGCACGGGCATAATAATCGGCTTCGTCACCACGCTTCTTGCCATTCCATTCGCGCTGTTCTTCTGCTTGAGCGCAGGCTACTATGGCGGTTGGATTGACGATACGGTGCAGGCCGTGTGCACACTGTTGAGTTCCGTGCCTTCCGTGCTGCTGATTGCCGCGCTGATGCTGGTGTTCGGGCGCGGGCTGCCGCAGTTGTGCATCGCCATGGGACTTGCTTCCTGGACGGGGCTTTGCCGTCTGCTGCGGGGCGAGGCAATGCGCCTGCGCGAGGCGGATTATGTGACCGCCGCAGTCGGCCTTGGGGTAAAGTCACGGCGCATCATCATGACACATATACTGCCCAATGTAATGCACCTGATTATAATCAACATGCTGCTGCGCTTCTCTGGCGAAGTGCTGGCCGAGGCGGCGCTTACGTATCTGGGCATAGGCGTGGACGCGGAGACCATGTCCTGGGGCATGATGATAAACGACGCCCGAATGGAACTGACACGCCATCCTGTCATCTGGTGGAAACTCACCGCCGCATTCATATTCATGCTGGGGCTGCTCCTCCCCGCCAATATACTTGGTGACGCGGCGCGCGACGCACTGGACCCCAAGTTGTCAAAGTGACTTGTTTTTGCCTGCAGTTTTTTGAGGTTGCGGCAAAACTTGTATGGAAAATCTTGTTTTATAATATTTTTATTACAAAAAATCATTTGACATTTTTCAAGACAACAGTAATGTTTTGCTTCGTTGAATGGCAGATGTTTTATGAAACGCTCTGTTCCCCAAGAGGGTAGGTTCTCAATGGGACTTATGGGACCTATGGGACCTATGCTACAGTTAGGAAGTCCCATAAGTCCCATAGGTCCCATAGGTCCCATAGGTCCCATAGGTCCCATAGGTCCCATAGGTCCCATAAGTCCCATAAGTCCCATAAGTCTCCCATTGCCTACCCTCATGGGGAACAGAGCCATTCACAAATTGGAAAGAACCAAAAAGGGAAGCCAGGGGGAAAGCAATGTCAATTATTGATATCAGAGCAAAAATACCCAATGACATTTTTACGGCATTGGAGTTGAACATGCTGCTTGATGGGTATTCCAATAAGGCGCAACGTATCTCATTGATGCTGAAGAAGGGCGAAATAATACAAATCAGGCGGGGGCTTTATGCATTTGCGGAAGCATTGCGCAAGGGGCTTATTGTCGAAGGTGTGTTGGCGAATATGATTTATGGCCCAAGTTATGTTTCCGAGGAGTTTGCCTTGTCATATTATGGGTTGATACCAGAAACCGTATATGCCGTGACATCTGTATGCATAGGCCGAAGCAGAAGTTTTGACACTCCGTTTGGGAGGTATTCATATCGCTATTCTCGTTCCATGGCGTATTCAATAGGGATTGAAAGAATAGGCGACCAAGGACGTTCCTTCCTTATGGCCTCGCCTGAGAAGGCACTGTTTGACAAGGCATTCTTTGACAAGAGATTCAATGGCGATGACCCTGAAGATTATCTGCTGGAAGACCTGCGTGTTGATTTGGATATGCTGGCCGCGCATGATTTCAGGTTTTTGGATGAGTTGAAACCATTTTTTTGCGGACGTCTTAGGAAGTTGGGAAATTATTTGGAGGGACTATGAGTAGCTATGTTCTCCTGGAAATGCTGAACGCATATTCTTATGCTGATGAAAGTGGCGCTGCCATCGCTTTGCGTGAAGTTATGCAGAACGTATGCCTGCTTGCCTTGGCACGGAGCAGCTTTTTCAATCATGCCGCTTTTTATGGAGGAACAGCCTTGAGGCTTCTCTATGGATTGCGGCGAGGTTCCGAGGACATGGATTTTTCTCTTCTTGAACCAGATGCGTCTTTTGACCTCAATGACTATGCTGGTGCAATTGAGAACGAGTTTTTGTCTTACGGGCTTAAGGCAAGCTTTGTCCGCAAGGAGAAGCATTCGCATTCCAATATTCAGTCTGCTTTCCTTAAGAGCAACACGCAACAGCAGTTGCTGACAATCGGGCTTGATGCGGAACTGTCCCGCAAGGTGAGTCCCCATAGCCAGTTGAAAATCAAGGTTGAGGTGGATGTGCAGCCGCCAGGTGGTTTTAATACCGAAATCAAGTACCTGTATCAGCCAGTCCCGTTTGCCGTGCGCTCCTTCACACTGCCCAGCCTTCTAGCTGGAAAGTTGCATGCGGTTCTTTATAGAACCTGGAAAAACAGGGTCAAGGGACGTGATTGGTATGATTTGCTATGGTATGCCTGCCAGCATCCAGACTATGATATCAGGCATTTGGAGACGCGTGCGCGCCAGTCAGGTGACTATGTGGAGGCCGTTCCAATGACAGGTGCTTTTGTATATTCGCTTTTGTTGGAAAGGCTTGAAAGTCTTGATTGGGCTGCTCTCAAGGCCGATGTGATTCCGTTTTTACGCGACGGACACGAATTGGATGCCGGGAGCAAAGAGTTGTTCCAGGACGCATTGAAGCACCTCAAGGGTATTTGACGTACGCTATGTTCCCCATGAGGGTAGGCAAGTTCCGCTATAGCGGCACTTGCCTACTCCCTTGTGGAAAAAGTTTTTTATTACATTTTATCAAATTCCATATAAAGTGTAGTAATGAAGACATCGTATTGGTTTGAAACCCAATAAATATGTGATAATTTATGGTTTGCAAACCAATCTACAAATGCTGTGAGGGAATCAATGGCATTTATGAATTTTTGTGACTGTTTGTTTTTAAAGGAGAAAGAAAATCAAATGAAAAGGAATGAATTCACGCTTATTGAATTGCTTGTGGTCATTGCGATAATTGCCATTCTTGCTGCAATGTTGCTTCCCGCTTTGGCCAAGGCAAGGGAAAAGGCACGGGAGATTTCCTGCGTCAGCAATCTCAAGCAAATTAATCAGGCCGCTAGATTCTATACTGATGACTACGATGGCTATTTGGTTGACTATGTTATATACCAATCAGGGACAAGTTCAAAATTCTTCTACGCCTTTCTGTCACAGCAATATTTTGGTGCTCCTACTACATTCTTTAATGGATATGACGACAAACTATTCAGCTGCCCCAGCAAATATCCCAAGGACAGCGTTCTGGACTATGGCTTGAACACACCCATGACTGGTTATTGGCAAACCCCGAAGATTCGTAGGAAGGAATGCGAGATCACGGATTCATCAATCGCAATGTATTTTATGGATTGCAAAAGCACTCCTGCTGTTACGGAAATTGGATGGATGGCATTCAGGCACGACAACAAGATGAATGTGGCCTATTTTGATGGCCATGCGGCAAATACAAATCTTGGTGCGGAAAAGTCGCAACATATCTATTTCGGTGGTATAGTCAAAGGTGGCAGTGTTTCATGGAGATGACAGCACTGACGCCTGTTCCTGCCCAATTTCTAATCAATTTTTTAAGCACATACAGATGTTTTCAGAACTTCCCATGTGAGCGCCGAAGCGGCGCTTGCTCAAGTTGAAGCTGGTGCAAGGCTCTTGGGTTAAGTTTTGTTTTTCTCTCACAATGTAAAATAAGGATACGTCGCAAATGAAAAAATATGCCATTGTCATCATTGCCATGCTTGCTCTTGCTGTTTCGGGCAGGGAACTTATAAAAAACGGCAATTTCGAGCAGCAGCTGGAGGGCTGGACAGTGCCTTCCTGGATCAAGAACGCAGCCACGCCCATACTTGACAGCGCGGATATGCCTGGCGCGGGGAAGGCCTCCCTGAAACTGGTGGGCGGCGACGGCAAATTGCCTGCAATTTACCAGTCATTGAAGTTCCTGCCTGGCGTAACCAAATACAAGGTGTCTTTCCAGGTCAAGACAGAGAAGATGAATGACTGGGGATATATTGCATTCTATGTCAGCGACGACAAGACAAAGAAGCGCTACTACGCCAAGAACGTGGGCGCAGGCGGCGCTGGCAAGAACAGCAGCATTCCATGGACTAAAATCGAGGGGGAAATGGAGGTGCCCGCCGAGGCCGCTGGCAACCCAGGCAAACTGAATCTCATATTCGGCGGCAAGACCACTGGCACTGTATGGCTTGACGACATTGTAATTGAAGCATGCGAGCCAGCAGCCCAGAAGGAAGAGGCAGGGCAGGGCATTGACCTCAATGCCAGCATTCTCAAGAACGGCCAGTTTGAGCAGCAGTTGGAAGGGTGGACAGTGCCGTCCTGGATAAAGAACGCCGCCACGCCCGAACTTGACAGCGCGGACATGTCTGGCCCTGGCCGCGCCTCGCTTAAACTGGTGGGGGCGGACGGAAAGTTGCCCATTTTGTACCAGTCAATCAAATTCCTGCCTGATGTGGCCAAATACCATGTCTCATTCCAGGTGAAGACGCAGAACATGAACGACTGGGGCTATGTCATGCTGCATATTGGCAGCGACAAGACAAAGCAGCGCTATTATTCCCAGACCGTGGGCGCTGGCGGCGCAGGAAAGAACAGCAGCCGTCCCTGGACAAAGTTCGAGGCGGAAATGGCAGTGCCCCCTGAGGCCTTCGGCACTTCTGGCAAGCTGACCATACAGTTTGGCGGCAAGACCACGGGGACTGTGTGGATTGACGATGTCATTCTCGTCCCCGCCAATCAGTCTCCAGCGCAGCCTAAGCCAGTTGAAAAGCCCGCCGACAATGGCGCTGGCGAATCTTCAAAAAAAAAAGCTGACGAACTAGCGCGACTTGCCAGCATTGTTGATACGAATATATATTTGCGTAAACTGCCCTGGATAGTCACCAGCTGGATTCCAGATGCCATGCTGGTGGCACCAAATGATACAGATTTCTCCATTGTGCTGCCAGCAGGGAAGGTGCTTGCGCTATCACAGACGCACTCTTCCGTAAATGGAAATTGCTCTGGCCCCTTTCGCTTCTCCATTTGGCTGAAGGCACCTGATGAGGCGAAGCCATTTGTGACAGTTTCCACAAAGAGCCAGGACCTGAACAACAAGGCTGGCTCAAAGTCATTCAACATCCCCGCGACAGGACAGGAGAAGGACGGATACCGCGAATATGCGGGCAATCTGCTTGCCCCTGAAAAAAATGCGGATTTGACCATCGCCCTGCGCACCAGGAACCCATTGAAGCAGGATACGCAAGTCGCCGCCAAGGACGCATGCCTGCGCCCTGGCATCATTCCAGGCGCAAAGCCATATTTATTCGATATAGTTGCTGGCGGCAAGGAGGGGATTTTCCTCTTGGATGAAACGCCTTGCGCAAACATCGTATTCTGCAATCCAGCAAAGAATCAGCAGCAATTGAAATTGCAATGCACGGTTTATGACTACTTCGGCAAGAAATGCCAGGATTTCACAAAGGAATACCCGCTGCCGCCATTGAGCCTGACAAGCAATGCCCTCTCCGTGCCAAACCTTGTTCGGCAAGGCTTTTATGCAGTGGAATGCGACTGGACATGCGGGAGCGAGCAGGGGCATTTCGATTTCAGTTTCGTGCGGGTGACAAATCCGCCCGCCGAAGCGGACCCCACCTTCGGCATCACCTTCATAGGCGAGGCATATCCCCATGGGCAGACCATGCGCAGGCTGGGCGTCGGCACAAAGGGAATACTTATGGTATGGCGCTGGATTGAACGGGCGGACGGCAGCTACGACTGGTCCGCCATAGACCGTTCTGTTGCCGACTGCGTGGCAAACAACATACGCATCATAGGCGGCTTTGAGAACTACAGTGGTTCCATTCCAAACCGCTACAAGCCCAAATCCAAGCCAGCCGCCAATGCCAGACTGGAAGATGTCTTTGGCGACGACTATTTCCTGGCTGCATTGAAGTTCGAGAAGGCAGCGGTCGAAAGATATGGCAAGTACATAAAAGAATGGACATACGGCGCGGAAATCAATCTGCTCATCCACAACAACTCATACGAGGAAGACCATTATGTGAAACGCATACGCACCAGCGCGCCAGAACTGCGCAAAATGCTTCCAGGCGCGGTAATCACGGGAATAGGCGTTTCCGGCGGCGACGGGCGCGCAATCCCGCGCTTCCAGGTCACGCGCCGCCTTTGGGACAGGCTCTATGATGTGCTGGACGGCATTGCACCAGACCAATATACAGTGCCAAACAACTTCGGGCCTGGCGACAGGTTCTCTGACACAGAAAGCGAAACGTTCCGTGATATCATGGGCGAGGCTTGGAAGATTATCCAAAGCAAGCAGCGCAGTAGCCTGGCTGTAGGGGAGAAGGGCTTTCATATCCTGTACAATTTGCCCATGAACAATCCACATTCGCGGGAATTGGCCAATACCGTCGCTCGCGAATATGTTATCACAAAAAGCCTCCCCATTTCACATTGGCTGTACTATGGCTGGCGGCGCTGGCGGGATGGGGGCGAATACGACTACGGCATGTTCAAGGGCCACTCTCCGCGGCACGTGGTTTCCGCATACGCGGCAGTTTCGCGGATGCTGTGCAATGCCAAGTTCATCAAGAAGGCGGACCTCCACAAGAACGTGCCGCTTTACATCTTCACACGCGGGAACCAGACCATCGCCGTGCTCTGGAAAAGCGCACTGGACAAGGATATTTCCATGATACTGGACATTCCCGATGCAAGCACTGGCATATTTGATGTTCAGGGCAATCCGATTTCATACGGCTCTCAGCCGCTTTTGCTGACACGTGCGCCAATCTACATCACCTCCTTTGCAAAGCCCGCCCAAATTGAGGCCTGCCTGAAGAAGACGAAACTGAGTCTGCCAGAACTGGATTTGTGCGCATGGCAGGACCGTCTTGACGCAGTCAATGTGGCTTGCCTGAATCTTTTGAACGAGGCGCTTCCACTAAAATGCACCGTCGCAGGCAAGGAGTACAAACTTGATTTGCCAGCCAGTGAAATGAAAACTCTGGAGATTCCGCTGGCCGGCAAGCCCAGTGGCAGGCAGACCATCGAGGTGCGCACGCCAAAGGGCTTTGCATACGCAGCGGAACTTGTGCCTGAATACATAACAGTACCGAAAGTGTCTTCCTTGAAGGAACTCATGGCACGGCCTCCCTTGTTTACCCTCAAGAGCGTGGAAAGGCACC
>JAFYGL010000560.1 GCA_017543165.1 Victivallales bacterium
ATTCCCCGTACCCCGTTCGCCCGACAAATTCCCCGTTCACCAATTTCCAGTTGAAACTCCAGATTGAGAACTTGAACACACGCTGTCCCAGGTCGTATGCAAGGCGATATATTTCCTTGTTGGATGGATATGCGCTGTATGCGCCTGGGCGGGCTGGCTCCTTGGAAAGAACAATGTCCCTCACATTCAATGTAAATGGGATGATGCGCATTTCTCCTTCATACTTGCCTTTCCAGTAACCGCCGACTATGGTGCCTTTGCCCGTGAGCGGATTGATGCGCAGGTTTCCCTTGTAGGTGCCTGGCTTCATGTCCTCCGTGTTGATGTCAAACACCACAAAGCGCGCGGTTTTTGCCGGAATGCTTATTGTCGAGGCCTCGTTCATTCTGGGCATTATATCATACAAGGCGCCTGTCCCTGTTCCATTATCGCGTATTGCGACTGCCTCCCTGGCCGTAGTGCCGTAGAATGGCTCTGGCAATGCCACCAGATACGATTCAGTGGTGGGCTTTTCCAGGGTAATCCTGTAGGTCTGTGTCAGCGTAGTTGTGTTGGCTATTGCAACAACCAGCGGACGTATCTCGTTCACTGCCACGTCCAAGTGCATTTCCTTTGCATTTTCCATTATTGAATCTGGAAAATATGGCATGGTGTTGTCATCAGTGATGCTTCCCTGGCCAACCAGGAATGTGTACTGCGCCATTTCCTTTAGTTTTTCATTCTGGGCATCCGCCTTTTTCTGCGCATCGAATTTTTCATATTGTTCCCTGCCCATGTTTTCTGGATATGGCCCCAGTTGCAGGATGCCGAAGTTGGCCACATCATGGAAACTAGTCCTCACCTTGGACCATGTCTGGGTTTCCTTTGCGGCCACTCTTTGCCGCCCCACGTTGAAGGCTATCTGCTCCCCGTCCCTGGGCTTGTCCCATCCCAGTGAGGAGAATGGTATAGAGGCATCGATTTCCCAGCCATCCGCGGTGATTTTTGCGTTGTGCTTCCATGTTTCGTTTGTCTGGCCTGTCAGGCCGCGGCCAGTCCAGGTCCGTCCATTTGGCGCGATGACGAATTGAGTGAGCTGCCTGTCATTCTTGTTCGGGGCTGGGCCGAAGAATATTTCCACCACATCCCCTTTCCAGATGTCCTGCTCGTCGGTGACAGTCACCTTTTCTGGCTCCTGGCATTTGATTTTCAGGTTGATTCCATTGCTGTCGGAGGTGATATTTACGGAACTTGACGCCTTGGCGGGCAAATATGAACGGAAAACCACAAAGTCATTTAGCGTGCAGTTGGCTGTGCTGGCGATTTTGACTGTCTTCAACGGCGCTTTTTCCGCAGGGGCGCCTTGCGTCAGATTGGCAATTGACTTTTCCTTGACGACAATGTTGTCAAACAGGACATAGTCCCCGATTTTAAAATGGAGGGGACCCCATTCAGTGGATTCCCAGAATTGCAGGAACAAGGCTGCCCTCTCCGTCTCGCGGCTTGTTTTGAACTCGCCTTTTATGTTGACCCACTCCTTTGTGGGTATGAATTTTTTGGGGTTGAAAGTCTTATACTGGTAGAAGGTCTTTCCCTTGTCCCATCCAGCGCCTTTGATGCCCAGGCTTGGGGCGTTGCCCTTTATGTCTATTGAGTATTCATATACTGTTTCAGGCTTGCATGGGAAACCCGTCACCTTGGTGCCGCCGATAAAGAGAGAGGCATGCGCCACTTCATACTTGTCCTTGGCGATTTTTATCAACTCGAACTTGCCGCACTTGTTCCAGGTGAGGTCTTCGGTAAACAAGGTGATTTTGCCGCCATTCAAATGGCATTCCTGCCTGAACGCCTTTTCATCAATGTCGTTGATGCTCCCCATCTTGACCAGATTCTGGGCATGCAAGGAGGCAATGCCAAGAAGCATGACTGAAAACGCAAGGCTGATTTTTTTTAAGTTATACATGTGCCACCTTAGTTGATTTATGGTAACACTATCCAGTGCCCCCTATTAGGCATGGTTTTTATTTATCCACAGATTTTCACAGATTTTCACAGATTGCATTCTGAAGATTTTGACGAGGAACCTCGCTAAAATCATTTTCAGGCAAGTTTCCTTGTGAAAAATCCGTGAAAAACTATGGGAATCTGTGGATAAATAAAGTATCCAGGTCTTCAAGGTGAGTACTGGATAGTTGCGATTTATGAATTAATAGTCGCCTTTGAATTTCAGATATTTTTTGTACAGGATATTGTGCTCGTCACGCCAGCATACGAAGCCATAGTTTGGGGAGCAGTTCTCGCTTAAAGCCACATCCACATATTCTCCTGAAGTAAGGGAGCCTACATGCCCGTCAAGAAAGTTCATGTTCATTTTCCCGGAATGAACCAGGGCAGGCTGACCACCTTTAGGCTCTGACGAAACATAGTGCATGTAGCACATCATCTCAACATAATCATCATTGCTTGTCCTGGTATCGACATTCAAGAAATACTGGGAGGGAACAGTGACCAGTTTTGACTTGAGGAGTATCAATCTGTCATTGTCTCCGTATGGAGCCC